>JAUNBU010000020.1:2315-19716 GCA_030526925.1 Bacillota bacterium
GCAGCGCTTTTTTTGCATATTACAAGCTATCATATAGCTGATCCAGCTCCTGTTCCATCTCCTTGTTTTTCTTCAGTTTAGGATAGCGGATCTGCCCTTCTTTGAGTACGGCGAAAGGCTCTCTCATGGCGGTCAGATCCTTCAGCGGATTTTCGTTCAGAACAAGGAGGTCTGCAAACTTTCCTTCTTCTACCGAGCCTGTGATTTCATCGACGCCCAGGATCTTTGCATTGGAAAGGGTCGCCGCATAGATGGCCTTGTCCGGGGTTGCCTCCATCAGCTTATGATAGTAGCATACCTCGCGCCACATATTGTACTGGGTTGCAAAAGGGCAGGATGCATCGGTCCCCAGCCCGATTGGTATGCCTGCCTTTTCCGCCATCTTCCCGCCTTCCCGCATCCCTTCCATCACAACCTCGCTGTTGTATACGCAAAGCTCCGACAGCTTGGTTATCTCCGGGGAAAGTCTCGCCAGCGGCAATGCCGGTGTAAAGGTAAGGATCACGCCGCCCTTTCGCTCTCGGAGGATGGCTGCATGCTGCTCATCAAAAGGCGCCCCGTGCTCGATGGTATCCACACCGCCTTCAATGGCCACCTCCATGCCCGCCGGGCTTTCCGTATGGGACGCTACCTTCAGCCCGAATTCGTGGGCCTTCTCGCAGACAGCTTTCGTCTGCTCCAGGCTCATCTTCAGTTCTCCCGGACTGCCTTTCTCGGTGGCATCCATGACGCCGCCGGTGACACAGATTTTGATGAAGTCCACTCCATCGTCAGCGTGCTGCTGCACCAGCCGTACCAGTTCTTCCGGCGTTGCGCCCGTTTCTGCAAAGTTGCCGTCTCCGTGACCTCCGGGAACCGTTATAGCCGTGCCGGAACAATACATCCTCGGTCCCGGCAGCTTTCCTGCCTTTACCTTATCACGAATCCGCAGATCCGAATTGTGGAAGTCACCCACGGACCGCAGGGTAGTAACACCGGAGTCCAGCTCCGCTTCAACGCTGGATGCCACCAAAGAGTCCAGGACTTTTCTGCCCGGCGCCGTTTTGATGAAGCCGAGCACCGCCTTTTGCAGCCCGCCGCCGCCCAGGATCTTACTGGGCTTTCCCGTTCCAAACAGATGGGCGTGCATATTGATCAGCCCCGGCATTATGTACTTGCCAGTACAGTCGATCAGTTCATATCCTTCCATGGACTTTTTTGACGCATCTCCGATGAACATGAGCCTGCCGTCTTGGATCAAAACGTCCGCTTTCTCCGCTTTGCAGCCGATGGTACCGTCGATCACAAATCCGTTGACTAATGCAGTTTTCATATGGATCACCTTATTTCTCACTTCTTTTATTTGACCGCTTTCTCGCGGCAGCTAAAACCATTTGTATTCATTGTACCACGACACGGCTAAAAAAAGAAACCCGCTGTTACCTTTTATAAAATTTCACAAAAGAAAACAGCGGGATTGCCATATGTTCTAAACCCGCTGTTTAAAGCGTCAGTCGATATGGTTTGCCACCTCAAATGCGTCCCATATCGCATACATTATGTTGGAAACCTTTCTTGAGTCTCCGATCAAATACAGCTGGGGAACCTCATATTGCAAGGCTTCATACAGGCTTTTATTTTCCGTAAATCCTACGGCTTCCACAAGATAATCGCAGGTCAACTGCCAGATTCGGATCTGACCGGAACCCTCTCCTCCATCATTTCCCGAGCCTCTTTCTTCTACCTCCAGGATCCCATCTTTGAATCCTATGATACTCCCATCGGTGATGACCCGTATCCCGTTAAAAGGTATCAGCTTCTGCAGCATATCGCTGTTGGCATGACAGAGTGGTCCGTTTACTGCCAGAAGCCGATCCAGCATCTCTACGATGGTGACCTTTTTCCCTTCCTTTGCCAGCCAGAGGGCAGTCTCACATCCTACCAGTCCACCGCCCGCTACCACGTAATCCGTCCCGTCCAAAGCTTCGCTGCTTAGAAGCTCTGTTGCAGAAACGCATTTTCCATCCTCTGCAAAGGGCAGTCGCTTCGGCGCAGATCCGGTAGCAACGATAACAGCATCAAACTCTGAAGACAGCAATTCTTCTTTTTTTGCCTCATGATCCAGATGTATTTCCACACCAAGCCGTCTCAGTTCATCAGCAAACCATCTTGCCAGTGCCAAGTCGTCTTCCTTAAAATCAGGGCGCCCTGCAGGTATCAAATTGCCGCCAAGCGTGCTGCTCTTTTCAAAAATCACCGGCTTGTGTCCTCTGGTTGCCAACACGCGAGCCGCTTCACAGCCGGCTACACCGCCCCCTACAACAGCGATTTTCTTCGGTGATAAAACCGGTCGGTATGCATACGCCCTTTCGCGGCAAGCCTGCGGATTGACTGCGCAGTTCAATGCAGAGTATTCCTGGATCCTTCCCATACATCCCTCGTGGCAGGAAATGCATGGTCTGATTTCACTGACTCTGCCGCTCCGCAGCTTATTGACGTAGTCCGGGTCCGCAAGCAGGGGTCTGCCCAGGCTGACCATATCCGTGAATCCTTCCGTCACGGCTTTTAAGGCTCTGTCAGGATCGTCCATTCTGCCGGCGCAAATCACCGGCACGTCAACTGTCTCTTTCATCAATTTGGCATAGGGCAGATACAGCCCCTTTTCCTGGTACATAGGCGGATGGCTCCACCACCAGGAATCATAGGATCCCACATCCGTATCCAGGGCATCATATCCGTACTCCACCAAAAGCCCGGCTGCGGCAATGCCCTCTTCCAGATCTCTGCCCTTCTCTTCAAATTCTTCTCCCGGCAGCGCCCCGTCTCTCAGACCCTTGATAAAGCTTTTAGGGGAATAACGCAGTGTCACCGGGAAGTCTGCACCGCAGGATTCCTTGATCTCTTCAACGATTTCCCGGGCAAAGCGCAGCCTGTTTTCCAGGCTTCCGCCGTATTCATCTGTTCTCTGATTGAAAAGCTCTATGGCAAACTGATCTATAAGATACCCTTCATGGACAGCATGGATCTGGACGCCGTCAAAGCCTGCACGTTTCGCGTGATAAGCGCCCTTTCCAAACTGTTTTACAATGGTCTTGATTTCTTCCTTTGTAAGCTCCCTGCAGGTGCGATCCAGCCATCTATGCTGTATCGGCGATGGCGCTACCGGCGGGTAATCCCCCAAATTGGTAGGGATCGTGACACGCCCGAAACCTCCCGACATCTGCATGAATATTTTGGCGCCGTATGCGTGGATCCGTTCCGTCATTTCCCGTCCGGTCCTGGTGAAGTGTACCGGATTATGAGTCGGACATGGACAGTTGGGCATTCCATGCTCCTCCACCCGGTTGTCCACAAAAGACACGCCTGTTATAATGAGGCCGGTGCCTCCCTTTGCCCTCTCCGTGTAATAATCGATACCACGTTGATTGAAGCCGCCATCTGCATCGGCAAGACCCAAAGGTCCCATGGGCGCCATGGCGAATCTGTTCTTGATCTCACACTTGCCGATGGTGACAGGCGTGAAAAGCGCTTTGTATGGATACGTCATCTGGTCCCTCCTTATTTTCTTTTATTTCTTCCTGACGGGGATCTGTATTTCCGTCAAGTACTCTTCTTCGGACTCTTTGTTCCAGCATCCGTCGATGGCGCTGTCCCGCGGCAATCCATCCTGCACATATCCGTGTTCGCCCATCCAGCGTTTGGCGAAGCCATAAGCATTTCCCAGGGTCTCATACGGTCCTCTATGGCATACGGTAACTGCCGTGCATCCCGGCAGCTTCATGAATTGATATTCTTCACAATCCTTGCCAAATCCAGTCACCGCATCACAGAATCTATATCGTATATTCCGTTCACTGTAATGCCCCTCCAGGTAAATCAGCACGTTGTAGTCCGGCTCCGTCAGGCTGATCTTTGGATTCTCCCGTAGCACTCGGTCCGACAGATCCTGCAGGAAATTGTCCTGTCTGCTCAAATTCAGAAATTCGTTGACAGATGCAGCGAAATAATCCTTGTAGTATACGATATAATCCGGTATTTCCTTGATCTCCGCTCGATAATCACAATGCTCCATGGATGACCTCCCCTTCATAAACGACTGCTGCAAATGTAATATCTTTGATTTTATTTTTTTCTGTTTCAAATGGGTTTTGGGCGAGTACACAGAAATTGGCTGTTTTGCCCGCTTCCAAGCTGCCCATCACATCTTGTTTATGAAGCTGCCTCGCACCTTCAATGGTATACCCTCTAAACAGGTCTGACAACGGTATCCGTGCATCCTTCATAGGACGAACGCTGCCTTCATATCGCTCCGCATCCAATGGGAACTGGGGGTCGATCCTGGTGTTGGCGATCTGTATGCCGAAGAGCGGGTCGGCTCGCTCCAGCTCATAATAAGTCACCACATCGCTGGAAAACGCCACCTGTGCTCCCGATGCTATCATCTCGTTGAATCGATACATGCGGTTCCATTTTTCCTCGGAAATGAAATTCTTTGCTTCCTCTCCAAAATATCCGCCGGACCAATGACAGCTCCAATTTATACTGATTCCCAGCTGGGCAGGCTTTCCCATATCCTCCGGAGCCACCATCTCGCAATGTGCCAACACCACCTGGATATTCCACGGCTTGCCTTTCCCGGCAGCAACGCCCTGTGCCTGTTCCACCGCCTGCCATCCGGTTCTGAAGGCTCTGTCTCCTACGATGTGGATGTGCACATCCAGCCCCTCTTCATTACAGAGCAGGAGACAGTTTACCAACTCGTCCCTTTCCATCTTGATCTCGCCGTAGTTCTCCTTTTGCGGATCGTTTATATGGGGCTCCAGCAGCGCTCCGTTCCCCGCTTCATTGGTTCCATCCAAAAACAGCTTCATTGTCCTGATTTGAAGCTGCCCGCCCCCATATTTTTTCTGATAATCGCGCAGTAATGCAATCTTTTCCGGCAGATCCTCATAGGACCAAAACCTTACGGCTGCATCGTAAAAGACCTTCAATTTACCCTGCTTTTCCAAACGTTTCAAAGCTTCAAGCTGTTCTTCGCTTTCTATGACCGCATCGAAAACTGCCGTGATCCCGTGCTCCTTGAAGAAGTCCAGGACCGGCATCAAAGTATCTTCGTCTACGGTTTCGGGCGGCGTCCAGCCGATTTTTTCATACATCTTCTCTGCGAAGTGTTGCCAGGCGAATTCCTTGACCCAGCCGGTAGGATTCCCGTCCTCATCCCGTTCAAACATCTCAAGACCCGGCACCGGATCCGGCGTAGAAGCGTCCACCTCCATCAACTCCAGCATCCTGGAATTGACCCAGTGCATATGCTCTCCAAAGTCCTGGCAGAGACAAGGTCTGTCATTGATCACCCGGTCCAGCAATTCCTTTGTCGGTCCGCCAACGTCAAACATATCCGTCGGATAATATTCAAAATAGAGAAAGGGGATTTCTTCTTTAGGATGCTTTCTCGCATATTCTCCGATGTGATCAAGAAAGTCCTCCACCTTATCAAACATAGGTACTTTGATATGCCATGCGCTCATGGCAACTGCGGCAGGATGGATATGGCTGTCGATGAATCCGGGAAAAACTGCTTTTCCTTCTGCATCTATTTCCTTCACATCATTTCCTGTCACTTTCTCCCACTCTTCTCTGTCATCCCTGCCTACATAAAGTATTTTATCGTCTTCATAAACAAGCGCCTCCGCCCAATCACCCTTTGGGGAGGCGGTAAAAATCTTAGCATTCCTAAGCAGTGTCTTCATATGATCTTCCTCATCTTTGCTGGTGCCTGCTGTATACTGTCTTCCCTTTGAAAACCGTGGTCTGCGCTCTGATGCTGTAAATTTCCTCCACAGGCATCGTCTCTATATCGCAGTCCAGAACCACCATGTCGGCGGATTTTCCTGCTTCTATGGTTCCCGTTGTCTCCTCGAGGAAATTCTGATATGCTCCGTTGATCGTCAATGCTCTTATGGCCTGATACAGGTCGACACGTTCTTCCTCTGCCAGCACCCTTCCCTTAAAGCGTTCATAATCCGGTGCATCGGGAAATACGCTTCTGGTCATGGCGCACTGTATCTCGTGGAAAGGATCCGGCGGCGGCGTTATCGGGAAATCGGTCCCGTAGCCTACCACGCACCCCGCATCTTCAAAGCTTTTGTTGGGGTAAAACCTCAAAGCTCGCTTATCGCCAAAGCAAGGTCTGTAAAAGTCCTCCACATCGGTGTCGTGTACCATCCACCTGGGCTGGCAGGAGCAACTGATGTTCAGTCTCCCCATTCTCTCAATATCTTCTTCCCGCACCGCCATCAGATGGGCGATGATATTTCTGTCATCACCGCCGGAATATTGCTG
This sequence comes from Bacillota bacterium, assembly GCA_030526925.1. Taxonomy (GTDB): domain Bacteria; phylum Bacillota; class Clostridia; order Peptostreptococcales; family Anaerovoracaceae; genus Lentihominibacter. The sequence goes on from JAUNBU010000020.1 coordinate 8,637, forward strand.
AGCCTTTTCCAGACAATCGATAGACCGTTTTACCGTCCTGTCGCCCATGGAGTGCATGTGGATCTGAAATCCATTTTTGATTGCCTCAGACATATAGTGGACGCCTTCTTCTTCGGTCCAGAAAATATTGCCGCAATAGTCCTCCGGTTTCCCGTTGACCCTGTTGACTTCCTCATTATAAGGTTCCATCATGCACGGCTCGCCTTCCATGAACATCTTCACTGTGTTGATGCCAAAAAGGTCCCCTACCGTATCCTTGCCCTTTCGAGATAAGGCTTCCTGCCAGTCCTCTTCGGCGCGGCTGTTGTCCAGTGGATAAACGCCTCTCACCCTGACGGTCAGCTTTCCTTCTGCTGCCAGCTGCTTATAAGCTTCTCTGGCGTTTTCCGTATGGAAAGCGTCGCATATCAAGGTCACACCATAGCTGTTGGCCAACTCCCGCTGGTATTTGAGGATCACTTGCCTGTACTGATCCACGGTGTAGTCGTATCCCGGAAGATTCTCTTTGATCAGCTCCATAGCTGATGTTTCTTCAAAGATGCCTGCCGGATAACCGTCAGACTCTCTGTGTATCACACCTGTTTCCGGAGTTGGGGTATCTGCGGTCAGCCCGGATAATTCAATGGCTTTCGTATTCACCCAGATGTTATGCTGACAGTAGGATTCCAACACGATGGGTTTACCGTCGCATATTTTATCCAGATCGTGACGATCGGGGGTCCTGTTTTCCCCGTTGGACCCGTTGAACCATGCTCTGTTCCAGCCGGTCCCGCGGATCACTGCAGCATCGGGGTTTTTCTCAATATATACCTCCAGCCGGTCCGTGTATTTCTTGATCACGTCCTCGTTGGACTCTCCATCCTCTTGAAAAACGTTGAACAGATCGCACCCCGCATAGGTGCTGGCGCTGAAAGAGGCATGGCAATGGTCATCGCAGAGTCCCGGCAGCACCGTATTGCCTCTGCAATCCATCACTTCCGTTCCATCTCCTATGTATTCGCCGATTTTTCTCATGTCGTCAACGGCCAGGATCTTTCCATCTTTGACAGCCACAGCCTCATTTCTCGTTACCGTGCCGTCCAGAGCGACCGAAAGCACCTTCCCGTTGATCAGGACCAAATCTGCCTTCTTCATACTTCATCCCCTCTGTAGACCTCGCGTCCTTTGAAATAAGTGTGCGCTACCTTTATTTCTCCGATTTCATCCTCGGGCACCAATGCAATATCCCTATCCAGAACAACAAAATCTGCAGATTTCCCTGTTTCTAAAGAGCCCGTTACATTTTCCAGAAAGCACTGATAAGCGCTGGAAATACTGTATCCGTCCAAAAGATCATCCACTGTGAGCTTCTCATCTTCTGCCCCCAGTCTCAATCCCTTATATGTCTCGTATTCCGGGTGTGGCGGAGAAATCTCCCTCGTGACTCCCGTCTGTATTCCCAGAAACGGGCTTGGCGGTATGGTCACAGGAAAGTCGGTCCCGCATGTGAGCCGGCAGCCTGCTTCTTTCATAGATCCGAACAGATAGGTCTCGTGGATCCTCTCCGAGCCCAACATCGCCGCCCCCGATTGCTCGCTGAGGCTGTCTGCCATTGCCCACATAGGCTGTATGGCAGCGATGATCCCCATCTCTGACATTCTTCGAAAATCATCTTTTCCCGCCAGCATCAAATGGGTGATGGTGTGCCGGTTTTTCTTGATATCATTGTGCTTCGCCACGAATTCAAAAGCATCCAGAGCCATCCCTACAGCGCCATCTGCCATGCAGTGGAGGTGTATCTGAAATCCCGCCGTATCTAATTTCAGAAAAATTTCATTCAACTCATCCTGGGTCCACTGAGAATAGCCCTTATAGCCTTCTTTCAGCCCGATAGCATGCAGCCATTCTTTTTCGAAAGGCTCCCGCAGATAGAATGACAGCCCCGAACCATCGATAAAGAACTTGACGGTCTGGATGGCAAACCCGTCGCTCGCTGTGTAGCGGTCCTTTTTTGCCAGGATATCATCAAACTGGCTTGCAGGCAGAGACGGATCGGCGTAGAAGGATGTCCTCACCCGCAGATTCAATTCCCCTGCTTCTTCCAGCTCCGTATAAGCCTGAACGGCATTTTCGCTGCAATAGGCGTCAAAGATCAAGGTTTCTCCATACTTATTCCCGAATTCCTTCTGATAAAATTTGATACCTTCTTTATACTCTTCCACGGTGTAATCCGCTCCGGGAAGATTTCTGATCAGCAGATCCATGGCCGTCGTCTCCTGGAAAATCCCCGTAGGGTTTCCTTCTTTATCCCGCTCTACAACGCCATTTCTCGGGGTCGGCGTATCCTTCGTGATACCTGCCAGCTCCAGAGCCTTACTGTTTACCCACAGATAATGGTGGTCAAAGGATCGAAGCATGATAGGAACATCGTCGCACACTGCATCAAGGTCGGATGCCTTCGGCTGCCCTTCCGGATCAGATACGAACAGAATAGGATTCCAGCCCGTTCCCCTGAGCACCCTGTCTGCTTCCGGTCCTGGATGAGCCCCCAGATATTTTTGCAGTATTTCCTGATACGCTTTGATGTAGTCTGCACGCTTCATTTCCGGTGAAAAATCCACTCCCCGCAGGTCGAAGTCAAAGACCATTTCCGTGGTCATGGCAGCGTGCAGGTGAGAATCCGATAGCCCCGGCAAAAGACTTCTGCCCTTTAGATCCATCAGCTCCGTATCTTCTCCTATTAAGTCTTTCATTTCATCAAAGGCTCCGAGGGAAAAGATCTTCCCCTCGGAAATTGCCATTGCTTCATATTCTGTCTTGCGCCCTTGAATGTCCAGCGACCGGATGCTGCCGTTGTGCAAAACCATACTTGCTTTTTTCATTGTATCTGCTCCTCAAGCTCTACTGAGTCTCAATTTCAGTATATTTTCTCTTCTTCGATGTACAAATTCCTCTGATGATGGCTACTACTACCAGTACGCCCGTCATAACCATCCAAGGGATGTAGTATGTACCGTAGCTCTGGACCAGAATGCCCACAGCAGTAGCGCCGATGGCTCCGCCAACTCCTACGAACACATTGACATAGCCAATGAGTCTGCCCAGTTCTTTTTCACCGTACATATGACTCATCATCAACGGTGAAATGATATTGATGGCAGGAACGCCGAACATATAGCCGATGACAAACACCGGGATGCCCCATGAGCTTCCTGCGTATGCCAATCCGAATACTGCCAGTGCGAAGAATAAGCTGGTGCCTACAGCAGCAATTGACAATCGGAACTTATCGCAGATGATACCGATGATCGGACCGGTAACGATCATGATCAGTGACATGATGGATATCAATGCTGTAGCGCTGGTCTGGGTCATTCCGCTTATTACCATGGTTGCTATCCCGTGCTGCAGGATGGAACTGGATACTATTACTGCCAGAGTACAGGAAATAAACGCTACCCAGGTAATCGGTTTTTTGATTGCTTCAATAAAGCTTACGCCCTTTAATTCTCTGCTCTGTAAGCTGGCTATTTCGCTTTCGTCCAGCTCACCGATCCGTTTGATGCCCTTCTGTGCCGGACCCCAAACTACTGCCTTGGCTGCGATCAGCACACAGATGAGTACCGCTGCCGCCAGGATTCCGTAACCAACTCTCCAGCCATAGGTGAGTACTGCATAGTTAAGCAGATTCATCAGCCCCACCGTGATAATGGACATACCTGCCAGGAAGATGCTCATGGCTCTGCCCCTTGCTTTCTCACCGAACCAATTGCTGACCAGGATCTGACACGGCGTCATGGTGAATGCGCCGAAGCAGAAGCCCTGTGGGATCGCGAAGATGTAGAAGAACATCAGCGAATTCGCCATGGCAAATCCGATAAAGGAAACGATTCCCAACAGCCCGGCGATGACCATTATCTTCTTGATGTTCTTTTCGTTCAGATACTTGGAAATGAACAGCAGTGTGATAATGTTTGTGATGGACATGATGGTGATGTAAAATGAATAGCCTGCGATAGGCAGCTGCAAGGATTCTGTAACCGGCAGCAGGAAGATACCTGTAACGGAAACGATCCCGCTGTAGACCAGACCACAGAAAATCGCTGCCACTATGACGATCCACCAGCCATAGTAGAATTTCCCGTTTTCATCCCGTAATGTTAACGTTTTCATGACTTTTCCTCCTTAAAAAAACTGTTTCATAGGTAAAATGTTGATGAAGAATAAAACTATTTCACCTATTAAGATACAGTATTTTCAGAAAATTTCAATTATGTTTTTGGGGTATTTTTACGTTTTTTTAACATGAAAATCACCATTACTTTCCACTTATTTACACCGCAAAAAACTCTGCAAAGCTTGCAGAGTTAAAGGAACAGTTTGCGTTTATGGGTTTCCATGGAGATCCGTTTAACGTCTTCTTCGATGGTGTGCAGCCCAACGTAGTCCAGATCATCCTTTATGCCATATTTGTATTTCTCACGAAATTGCTTCGGCGTGCATTTGTACCATCGCTTGAATGCCTCATAGTAAGGCTTCACATCGGAGAACCCACACATCTCCGCTACAGCGGCAATGCTCTTGTCCGTAGTCAGCAACAGCTTTTCCGAAGCGTTGGCCCGATGGTATGCTATCATCTTCTTGAAGCTGAGCCCGCTTTTTCTTATGAATTCCGATATGTAGGACTCGGTCAGATGGAATTCGTCTGCCAGATCCTTAAGGGTGACCGGCTCGTAAAGCCTTTCCCATAAAAACACGCTCATTTCGTTGTAGCGCTTGATGTATTTCTCGCTCATCTGTTCCTTGGGTGCGAGGAAAAACAGGATGTCGAAGTTTTCGACCATAAGCCTGACGATCTTGTCCGTTGCCCTGTTGATGATCTTCCGATCAGGTTCCTCCGCTTCGTTGAGATAGATCAGCAGTCCCAACAGCAGTCCTTGAAGCTCCAGATGTGCAGCTGTAGGATAATTGCTCTCCGTCTCCTCCAGACCTTCGCAGGCGAACATGGAATTACGCGTAGTAGGATATTTCTCATAAAATGCGGTCAGATCTATGTAAAAGGAAACGCAGATGCTGTCCTGCCCGTCATCCAGATAATAAGCGTCCCGATCTGCGGAGATAAACTCTCCCTTGCGCAATGTGAACTCTTCGTAGGCGTAGGAAAATTTGATGCTTCCCCGGACACACATGATTATTTCCAGAAGGTTTTCGTGGATCTGTGTTGACAGGGAGCGTGCCGAGTAAACACTGATTCCCAAAGGGGTCCCCTCGATCCACTGGATTTTCTTGGTCTGTAATTTCATTCCTGCCCTCCGCCCCATGGCTGTTTATTGTCTCTTACCCTACTATCATACACCAGGCTATGGGAATAATCAACGACGGCAGCAGGTTCAGAGTTTTGCAGTCCTTGATATTGAGGATGGCAAGACCGGAGCTGGCGATGAGGAAGCCTCCCACGATGGAAAGCTCAGTCATCATGTCTGCCGTCACGAAATCCCCCAGCAACAGGGCAAGTCCGTAGATGCTCCCCTGCCATAAAAGCAAAATCCCTGCCGACAGCACCATGCCGATACCATAGGTGGATGCCAGCACCATAGCCGTCACAAAATCCAGCATGGCATTGGTGAATAGATAAGTATGATCCTGATACAGTGCGCTTTGGATAGGACCCAGTATGGAAAGTGTCCCCACGCAGAACAGAAGGGAGCCTGTCAAAATGCCTTCTCCCAGCTTGCCTCCATCGCCACGCTTTGACGAAATGCGGTTGACTCGGTCATCCAGCTTGAGGATCGTCCCCAGCAGACCACCTGCCGCCAGGCTTGCAACGAACAATACCGGATAGTGGCTGTTAGGCATGTTCTGTACGATGGCATTTATGCCAAGTCCCGTTGCCGCCAACCCCATGGCGGTAAAAAGCGCCCCACTGTATTCTGCCTTGAGGACTTTCTTTACCAGTCCTCCGATCAGGCTCCCCACGATGATCGCTGCTACATTTGTGATAGTTCCAATCATAATTACACCTCCGGCTGTCTATGGCTTTTGTTTGAAAATCTCTGGCATTTCCTGCCTTCTGACGAAAGTATAAAGCCTCTAGCAACTGGAGGGTCAAGTGCGAATTTTTATTTTTTGCTTACGTGTTTTCTGTGGGCGCCTCTGCCGGCTTCACCGGAATCTGGATCTCCGTCACGTACTGGGATTCGTCCCTCGTGAAGCCTGCATCTATGATGGTGATCTCCAGAGAATCACCTGCGATCCGGTAGCCGCTTTCACGAATGTGCTCCGTTAACTTTTCGTAATTCTTCTCCGCCTCCCTGTGGGTGCCGTTGAAACGAATAACCGCGAAATCCCCCTTGACGATGGTAATGCTCTTTCCCTCGTATTCTTCGCCGGGATCCAGAAGCAAAAAAATGGAGTCGTACTGCCCGAAGTCGCCTGTCAGCATACGCTTTTTTTCTATGGAAAGGCCCACCTTGCCCAGAAAGATGGTGGCCTGCCGGGTGTTCTTTTCCAGCATGCGTATGGGGTATTCAAGGTCGCTGTCGGGACGTGTCGTGTATTTCAAAAGAACAGCCTTGCGCCTCGGCAGCTGCAAAATTTCCGGCTGATCCTTCCTGCTGGTTTCCGCCGCTTCGATCTGCCCGATCCTGTTTCTGATCTTTTTCTTGATGATCTCCAGCTCCTGCTGCTTTTCCTCGGCTTCCTTGATCTGCCGCGTGAGGATCTTTTTCACGCCGTCGATATCCCGATACTGCAAAAATCCTTTGATTTCCGTCAAAGGCACCTTAAGCTCCCTGAGATAGCGGATGGTGTTCAACTGCTCAAACTGAGTGGTGCTGTAGTAGCGATAGCCTGTGTCTTCGTCTACCAGCTCCGGCTTCAGCAGCCCGATCTCATCGTAATACCTGAGGGTCCGTATGTTGAGATGAAAAAGTTCGGCGATCTCTCCGATCTTAAAAAGATTATCCATGAACCCATTATACCCTATTTTTCATGAAATGCGTACATCCTTCTCCGGAAAAGAAAAAGAACCGCGGTTTTTATCATCTCGATAATTCTGCGGTTCTCGCTCGTATTCTTTTTTCCAGTTTTTCTTTCTCGGTCGGTCCTTATCGGTCATATGCTTTCCTGTCTGAAAGCCGGGAACGACGTACTCCTTTTTGAGATTGGCCTTGTTCATGTCGATTCGCAAGGCTTCTTTTTTCCTGGGCGGATTCGTCGGCACCGCCCCTCTTTTTTTCTTGCCCATATTGGTCCCTCCTTGTTCATTTCTTATTTCTCTTTAAATTATATCTTAAATTATTATTTTTGTCTATGTATATGGCCTTAAACCCACTGGTTTTACTTTCTACAGCCTCTAATTTTCTACTGTAAAAATTTCTTCAATGGAAACGTCAAAAACCTGTGCGATGTGCCAGGCCAGCACAAGGGACGGATTGTATTTTCCCTTTTCCAGATTGACGATGGTTTCCCTGCGCACGCCTACCCTCTCCGCTAGCTCACTCTGCTTCATGTCGGATTTGGCGCGGTACTCTCTGATCCTGTTTTTAATCATTACCCATTTCCCTCTCTTCGCGCCATTCCAGGAAAGCCAGATATCCGCAGAAAACAAAAATTGCGATCCCTACGCTCAGGCAAAACGCCATAGGTGTATCCACCCGTGCGCCAAGGAAAAAGCTAAATAGAAACATCGATGGAACCAGTGAAATAAACTGGATCATCAGGGCGAGAAAGGCAGCTTTATGGGCATTGAGCATAAACATCTCGTCCGGAACTACCCAAAAATATCTGATGAAAACCAGAAACGCCAGGTAAGCATACAGGTATGAATCTCCTGTCGTCCATCCCAAAATCGCCAGCAGTGAAAGCAGCGAGAGAAATCCCAGATAGTTGATTTTCCATTTTTTCATAACAGCCCTCCGTTCTTTGATCATTGCGACTGCATGTGATATATTTATCACTTTATGTTATAAATATATCACATCAATGCTATGATGTCAACACAAAAATCAGAGATGACAAAACCCGCCCGTTGGGCGGGTTGACATGTCTGATGGAGATGGTTTGAATCGAAAACTCTCTAGCCATTGCAATCACTGATGCCCCGAAAGGCTCACCATCAAATCTCCCATTTTGCCCCCTTCTGCAATGCTCTTTGTTTATCGCTCACTTTACCTTTCAAGGAAAAGAACCAGCTGTGCGCCTTCGGCTGTGGCCTATTTCATGTTTATCGTCAAAATTCAACATTGATATCATCTTCTATTTCATCTATGCTTTGCAAAAGACTGTGCTGCATTCCTATATTCGTTGCATCAATCTCCGTCACACACTTGAAAAACCAAGGCATAGCATCGTTCAAATCCTGCATTAATAAAATGATATCTACATTTGTCATTCTCGTTTTTGACATATATACAGAATATTGTCTATGCAAAAATCCATTTTTCCTCATGAATCGCTGTATATCTGCATATGCCTTTTTATAATACTTTTCATTTACAACAGTATTAGGAGTGGGGTAATTCTTCTTTAACGCCTTTTGGTTCAAATCAAATGTTATCTGCTTTTTATTTCCTGCCATATTTATGACATCCTTCTTTTTTCAAATTTCCATGCCTGAGACAATATGTCTTCAGCTTCAGAATTATCATCATCATACCAGCAGCATGATGTAGCCGAAGGAATAAACCAATTACTATTCATCAGTTTTGTTATGATTGCCCACATGTTCATGTAATCCTTTTTCCCACCATTATCCGTAAAAGCTAAAACGTTTTCTTCTGCAACGCAAAGGAGGCCTTTAGCCAAAAAATTTTTCTTGATTACATCATAAACATCCTGTATTGTATGCCCCTGATTTTCTATTACACTGGGGTCAAAAATAAATTCAACTCTCATCTTGCATACCTTTCATTAAAAGTTTCCTCGATATTTCTTTTTCAAAATTATACCCCAAATCATTATTTTTGTCTATGCCGTCAGTTCTAAAAGCCTCAACAATAACGACAAAGCATTTTTCGTGTTTTTCACAAATCCAATGGTAAAAATGAACGCATCCCTCAGCTGCTCCTGCGTTTGTTTCTCTCCTCCCACTGTCCCGCTTTGCTCCGCATGCTTTCGGTTTGTAAAGGTCTAGGCGTTTTCTTTCTCTCGATACTCCCGAATGATCTCCAAAAATATCTCTCCATAGTTCTCAGCTTTTGCCTTACCTACGCCGTGGATTTCCAGAAACTCTTCTTTATTGGATGGCAGCTTTTCGCACATATCCGTCAAAGCAGCATCGGTAAAAATCATATAGGCCGGCAACTTCTTCTCCTGAGCCAGCGCCATGCGTTTTTCTTTCAACTGGCTGAAAAGCAAATGGTCAGCCGGCACTGCACCTTTCCCGGATTTTTTTGAAGCCCTGGTTTTTTCCCTGCCTGTTTTGCGTTTTTCCTCTTTTACGATTTTAATCGTCACCTCGGTTTCCCGATTCAGAACCTGCTGAGATTTTGACGTCAATGTCAAGACAGGATATTCAGAATTGGTTTTATCCAGATAGCCGCCCGACAGCAAGGCCTGCATCATGTCCCTGATCTTCGGAAGAGAATATCCTCCCAAAACGCCATATGCTCCATGTTCATCCAAACCCAGGCTGTGAAGTCTTGCATTTTTGCTGCCTTTTAACAGTTGGGCAATTAAGTTTTCTCCGTATCGCTGACCGGTTTTGTACACACATGCGATGATCAGCCTGGCATCCTCGGTGATGTCAACAGTTTCGTAATTACCCAGGCAGCTGGAACAATTTCCGCAATAGCCATCGGCCGTTTCTCCGAAATAGCGTAAAATGTAGGCACGCAAGCATTCCGTACCGGTAGCATAGTAGGTCATGTATTTCAGCCGTTCCAGATCCTTTTGGACAACCTGCTCCTGCTCTTCGTAAGTCAGGTTGGGATTCTTTTCCGAAGAGGTGATAAGAAATCGGTTGATGTGAACGTCCTTTGCAGCGTAGAGCAAAATGCATTCTGCCGGTTCTCCATCCCGTCCTGCCCTTCCGGCCTCCTGGTAATAGGCTTCCATGCTCTGAGGCATATTGTAGTGGATCACATAAGATACATCCGACTTGTCGATACCCATTCCAAATGCGTTGGTCGCCACGATCACCGGCTTTTTATCGTATACGAAATCCTCCTGATTCTGCTTTCGTTCATCGGCAGACAGCCCTGCATGATAACGTTCTGCCCGGATTCCGTTTTCCAGCAAAAGCGCCTGAACTTCTTCCACAGCCTTTCTCGTCGCACAATAGACGATCCCACTTTGATTCGGCTTGGAATCGACAATTTGCAGTAGGCGACGCAGCTTATTTCCGGGAGATTCCACAATGAATTTCAAATTTGGGCGATCGAATCCCAAGGTAAGCAGATAAGGATCTTCCAGTTTCAAAAGGTGGCAGATATCCTGCCGGACCCGATCCGTTGCCGTTGCTGTAAAGGCTCCAATGGTCGGTTCGCCATTAAGCTTCCCGATAAAATCAATGATCTGCAAATAAGCCGGTCGAAAATCCTGTCCCCATTGAGACATACAGTGTGCCTCATCGATGGCTACCATGGAAATTTTAATGGTAGTGCAAAGGCGCAGAAAGCCTTCCGTCAGCAGGCGTTCCGGCGCCACATATACCAGCTTATACGCTCCGTTTCGAATTTGATCAAGGGTATGAAAAAAGTCAGCATCTGTTAACGTGCTGTTGAGGTAAGCTGCGGGGATCCCTGCCTCTGCCATAGCCATGACCTGATCCTTCATCAGAGAAATCAACGGCGATACAACAATGGTGATTCCTTCCATCATCATTGCCGGGATCTGATAGCAGATGGATTTCCCTGCTCCTGTCGGCATAACACAAACGACATCCTGCCCGCAAAGCAATCGATCAATGACTTCCGCTTGACCGGTTCGAAATTCCCGGTACCCAAAGTATTCCTCCAAAATATTATTTTTACTTCTGCCTGTATTTGACATGTACTGGACCTCTCCGTTTATTCTCATTCTCCTACTTTGATCATTAATTTTCTCTTGATCTGGATTCGGTATATAATTAAAAAGCTTTGCCTTCTTTCATAAAATCCAT
>JAUNBU010000196.1 GCA_030526925.1 Bacillota bacterium
CCTTTTTGCATATAATATGGACGTGAAATAATGCGAGGAGGTGCTGTACGATGGCTGATACCATGTCTGTCAAGGAGGCGGCCAGGCTTTGGAACATAACAGAAAGAAGAGTGTCCGGACTTTGCAAAGAGGGTAAAATCAAAGGCGCGAAAAAGCAAGGGCGCTCTTGGCGTATTCCAATTGATTCCGAAAAGCCCTTGGATAGCCGTATAAAATCAGGAACCTATGTGAAAAACAACCGCCATGCAAACCTTCCTATGCCCATAGGCATCTCTGATTACCGGCTGGCTTCGTCAGAGTATTACTATATCGATAAAACGATGATGATAAAAGACTTTATTGACGAACGCCCTATGGTATCTTTGTTTACTCGCCCTCGACGTTTTGGAAAAACTCTGAATATGGATATGCTGCGTACCTTCTTTGAAAAAACAAATGAAGACACTTCGGTATATTTTAAAGATAAAAAAATTTGGGCTTGCGGGAAAAAATACCGCGATCATCAGGGGAAATACCCCGTTATTTTCATTACATTCAAAGACATTAAGTTCGACTCATGGGAAAAGACATTTGACGCCATTAAAGATGTGTTTTCCAAAGAGGCGCAGCGGCATGAAGCGCTGAGGAAAAGTGAAAAGTGCGATGAATTTGATAAAAAAACTTTTGAAAAATTGCTGTCCGGTGAGGTTGACGAAGTTGAACTCTCCGGGGCGCTTCTGGACCTTTCCGGTATGCTTCACAAACACCATGGGATCGCTCCGATCATAATCATCGACGAGTACGATATCCCTATACAGCAGGGATATATGGAGAATTACTACGATAAAATCATACTGTTTATGCGCAATTTGTTTTCCGGCGGACTGAAAGATAACAAGCACTTGTCCTACGGATTTCTGACCGGCATTCTTCGTGTTGCAAAAGAGAGCATCTTCAGCGGATTAAACAACCTTACAATCAATTCTGTTTTAGACAACAAATACAGCACTTACTTTGGCTTCACTTATGAAGAGGTGGAGGAGATGGCAGGATATTACGGCGCCTCAGATAAGCTGGATGAACTTTGTGAATGGTATGATGGCTACCGCTTTGGGAAAGCGGAGATTTTTAACCCTTGGTCGGTGATAAACTATTTCAGCAACGAATGCGAACCGAGAGCTTTTTGGCAGTCCACGGGCAGTAACGATATCATCGGTGAAATCATCGCAGAAGCAGATGCTGAAATTTACAAGAAATTACTTTCGCTGGTCAATGGGGAAACATTTACAACCTATATCGATACCGGCGTCATCTATCCGCAAATCAAGAACAATCCGTCCACGATCTACAGTTTTTTATTGGTCGCCGGCTATTTGAAAGCGCTTGATGTCAGACCGTCCTTTAATGGCGACTTTATGTGTGAGGTCGCATTGCCGAACAGGGAAATCTCACTTGTATATCATAAAGAAATCCTGCAGCAGCTTGATAATATCATTCCACAGCCCACAGCTATTTCCATTCAGGAGGCGATATTTTCCGGAGACAATGTGAAGCTGAAAACCTCGATCCAAACTTTGCTCACCCAATCCGTCAGTTCTTTTGATGCCGTCGGCGAGAACTTTTACCATGGATTCATGCTGGGATTATGCGCTTTGCTTGGCGGATCGTTTATATCGTCAAACAAGGAGTCGGGAGACGGTAGATATGATATCCAACTAAAGCCAAAAAACATAAAGCTCCCCGGAATCATAATCGAACTTAAAGCCGAAAAGGGTCTTACGGAAGATAAGCTGAAGCAGATGTCGGAAGTGGCTTTGCAGCAGGTGATAGATAAGAAATATGACACTGAAATGATAACGGAAGGAATTAAAACCATCTACAAATACGGTGTGGCTTTCAGTGGTAAAAAAGTTGAAGTCTCAGTTGAGTAGCGGAGGAGACAAGCTCGGGAATCTTTATCGTCGATCATCCAAGTTGTTCAAGCGCAGCAATGTAAGCATACAATTTCAGTGCGAGGATTTTCTGGTAAAATTAAGAATGCTAAAATGCTAAAATATTAGCCATAACTTGCAAATAACCGTAAAAAGTGCTAAAATATTAACCATGAATAACAATTTGATGAAACTAAAAACTCCATACGAACTGTCGCAAGAAATCGCCGCCCATGCCAAGGCCAGAAGAAAAGGCCTGAAGCTGACCCAGAAACAGCTGGCGGAGCGGTCGGGCGTCAGCCTCGGCTCTCTGAAACGCTTCGAGCAGACAGGAGAGATCTCCCTTTCCTCGCTGCTGAAGATCGCCATGGTTCTGGATTGCCTGGGCGACTTTGACAGGCTTTTCGTAAAGAAAGAATACAGCTCCATAGAGGAGGTCATCCATGAACGAAATCAATAAGATCGACGTGCTCATCGACGATAGACATGTAGGAACCCTTGCCGAAACCAGGAAGGGCCCTGTTGCCTTTGAATACAGCGACCATTGGCTGGCAGAGGGCTATGCCTTGAACCCGCTATCACTGCCCCTTGTCAAAAAGGTCTTCTTGCCGGAATACCAGCCTTTTGAAGGGGTGTTCGGCGTCTTTGCAGACAGCCTGCCTGACGGGTGGGGCCGCCTTTTGGTGGACCGCTATTTGAGAAATAAATTGGGGATCGATATGGACGCGATCAGCAGCTTTTACAGGTTGACCATGGTGTCCGACGCCGGCATGGGAGCCCCCTCCTATCGCCCATCTCAGGGATTTACAGCGTTGGAAACGGAGCAGGATTACGATTCCCTCGCATTGGAATGTAAGCGGTTATTAGAAGAAGATTTCGTAGAGGATCTGGACCGATTGTTCCACCTGGGCGGATCTTCGGGAGGCGCCAGACCTAAAATTCTGACTGACGTAGACGGGGAGAGTTGGATAATCAAATTTCCGGCAACCTACGATGATAGAGACATTGGCTTGCAGGAATACGAATACAGCCTCTGCGCCAAACAATGCGGAATCCAGATGAGCGAAACGCGGCTCTTTGATTCCAAATTATGCGCGGGTTATTTCGGGACCAGGCGTTTTGATCGGGAGATCGTCGGCGGGAAGCAACGACGCATCCACATGGTGTCGGCAAGCGGGATGCTGGAGACGTCTCACCGTTTCCCGAATCTGGATTACAACGATCTGATGAAGCTGACCATGATGCTGACGGGGGACATGCAGGAGATGGAAAGGCTCTTTGCCCTCATGTGCTTCAACGTGTTCGCCCACAACAGGGACGACCATTCTAAGAACTTTTCCTTCCTATACTACGAGAAGGAAAGGCGATGGGTGTTGGCTCCGGCATACGATTTGACCTACAGCAGTTCCATTGGCGGCGAGCATGCGACGACCGTAGATGGAGAGGGAAAATCTCCGG
>JAUNBU010000197.1:0-1135 GCA_030526925.1 Bacillota bacterium
TTGCCCCGTATATCCCCATCTTATGGAAAGGGAGCTCTACGGTGGTCAGTTTGGGCTCTACCAGATTGGACATCCGCGAGTTGCCAAAGCCTGCTACCGCAATGTCTTCGGGCACCTTCAGCCCGCTGTCTTTTATGGCGTCCATGGCGCCGTAGGCGATCTCATCGCTGGTAGTAAAAATGGCTTTGGGTCTGCTCTTGACGATCATCTTCTTGGCTCCCAGATACCCACCTTCTATTGTATTTTCCACGGCTCTGATATATTCCTCTTTTACGGACATCCCTCTTTCTTTGAGGACACTCTTGTATCCTTCCACCATTTCCAGGGATTCCTGCTCGGGATCGCTGCCGTACAAAATGCCGATGGTCTTGTGTCCGTTTTCTGCTAGCTGGCGCACCATGGCTTCTGCTCCGATGCGGCAGTCTACCTTGACAGAATTGAACCGACTGATGTCTCTGTTTTCTCCGATAAAGACGGCGGGAACGTTGTGCTCCTCCATGATCTGAAGGTGTCTTTCATCCAGACTGGAAAACATTAGGATGATGCCGTCCACTCTTCTGGTCAACAACTGGTCTATGTAGTTTGCCTCGATCCGGGGATTTTTCTCCACGTTGCACATAAAAGTTATGTATCCCTTTTGCTGTGCCACGTCCTCTACGCCTTTGGCGATTTCCATGTACATGGAGTTGAGGATGTGGGGGATCACCAGTCCGATGGTCTTGGTTCTGTTGAAATTGAGCCCTTGGGCGAACCAGTTTGGCTTGTATTCTGCTTCTTCGATGATTTTCTGGATCTTGTCTCTTGTTTTGGGCGCCACGTTCTCAGGGTGGTTCAGAACTCTGGATACGGTGGCTACCGAAACGCCTGCTGCCTTGGCAATTTGCTTGATATTCATCATTGCCCCTCTCTTTTTCGTTTGTACTGCAATTATCGCATTTTTTTGACAATTTTTCAAGCACAAAGTGAGACTAGTTTCATGTTTGGTGTGTAAAAGGCAGGGAAATAGGTGCTGCAGCGATGTCTTTTTATTGCCCAGAAGATAGAGAGACTCCGGTTGCGATGTCCAACGCAAGCTAACGTTCTTCGGGCAAAAAGGTTCGCTACTCCTGCTGACGCATTCTGCAGACCAGC
The DNA here is from genome assembly GCA_030526925.1 of Bacillota bacterium. Taxonomy (GTDB): domain Bacteria; phylum Bacillota; class Clostridia; order Peptostreptococcales; family Anaerovoracaceae; genus Lentihominibacter. The sequence continues at coordinate 1,132 of JAUNBU010000197.1, forward strand.
GGGG
>JAUNBU010000197.1:1235-3351 GCA_030526925.1 Bacillota bacterium
AGGCTGCTCTGCGATGAGGACATCGCTACCAGAGTGCCTGTCTTTTTTTGTATTATACTTTGCTGATAGCCTACGCTTCGGCGATGGTTATCTTCTTGATCACCTGCGGTTCCTTCGGCTTGTCCATGGCATTTCTCGGCGTGTTGACTATCTTGTCAGCCACATCCATGCCCTCAGTGATCTGCCCGAAAGCGGCATACTGACCATCCAAGTGCGGCGACTTGGCAGTCATGATAAAGAACTGGGAGCCTGCCGAGTTTGGATCCATGGCACGCGCCATGGACAGAACGCCACGGTCGTGTTCCAGATCGTTTTCAAAGCCATTGGCAGAGAACTCACCCTTGATGGTATATCCCGGACCACCCGTTCCGGTCCCCTCAGGGCAGCCGCCCTGGATCATGAACCCCGGAATGACCCTGTGAAAGATCAGCCCGTCATAAAAACCCTCTTCAGCCAGCTTGACGAAGTTTTCCACCGTCTCAGGCGCCTTGTCAGGATAAAGCTCACCCTTCATAACGCCACCGTTTTCCATTTCGATCTTGACATACTTCATATGAAATTTCCTCCTTACTTTCCCATGACTTTTTCTCTTATGTATGCTTCTCACGCATTTTAAATGCGTTGTAACCAAAGTAGTCTTCGTTGAGGAACCGCCAGAACTCATCCTTCAGGTATTCGGGATAAAGCACCCGGATGCCATCGATTTCCTCCCTGGTCATGAATTTGACCTCCCGCAGCACCTGATGGTTTTCATCGTATTCCGGGTCCTCGCCCAGCGCCAGCTGCCCGCCTTTGACCCTGCCCATGAAGAAGTTGACGAAGCGCTGTCCCCTTTCCGAGACCTCTTCCACGTGCCAGATCAGCTTGCCGACCTCTACCTCCAGGCCTGTCTCCTCCATTACCTCACGGACAGCAGCATCCAGTGCGCTTTCCCCGTCTTCTATCGTTCCGCCGGGGACCATCCAGATATCCTTATCCTCGTGATGCTGTCTTACCATCAGCATCCTATTCTGATTGTCCAGAATGATGACTCTTACTCCACCTATCCACATAATAACGCTCCTGCAACTCCCATGATGATCATTATCTTGATGGGACGCATTTTGAACACGCCCACCAGCAGTATGGTAACTGCGAAGATCGCCATGGGTATTAAATTGAAATACTCTATTCCACCGGTAAATAACTGTTCCGAAATAAGCGCCCCGTTGACCAGCACCGTCTCGCTGACAAAGATCACAGCCGCACCGATCAAGCCTACGGTTACAGGTCTGATGCCTGCAAACGCTCCCTGTATGCCTCGGCTCTCGTTGAATTTCTCAATAAACTTCAGCACGATGAGCATCAGGACAAAGGACGGCAGGCAAACGCCGAATGTGGCAATTGCAGCCCCCGGCAGACCTGCATAGTTGAACCCCACGAAGGTCGCCGCATTGACGGCTATAGGTCCCGGTGTCACCTGGGAAAGGGCTACCAAATCGGAAAATTCCCGGTATGACATGACGCCAAACTCCTGAACGCTCTGAAAAATCAATGGCAGCATGGCAAGCCCACCGCCGAAGCTGAACAATCCGATCCTGGCGAACATGGTAAAGAGGTAAACGTAAATCATCGGTCCACCTCCCCGCTCTGCGGGTCACCCGGCTTGTCAACCGGCTTTCTTCGCAGCTTGATACTGTTATATACGATCCCAAGTATCGCCCCTGCCAGGATCACCCACACAGCATTGACGCCAAAAACACCGATCGCCAGGAAGGCGCCGACAGCCAGTACCCACTGAAACACCGTGTGGAGTATCTGCTTCCCCAGTCTTACCACCGTTACCAGTATCAGCCCGCATACGGCAGCCTTGATGCCGGTAAAAGCGCCTAAAATATACCGGTTTTCTCCTACTGCCCCCAGCAGAGTAACAACGATGATGATTATCAAAAACGAAGGCATGATCACGCCCAGCGTAGCCGCCAGGGAACCGGTCACTCCTTTGATGCGCTTACCTATATATGTGGCGCTGTTGATGGCAATAACGCCGGGCATCGCCTGACTGATGGCAATGCAGTCCACCATTTCTTCCTCCGACAGCCACTTCTTATCTTTGACTGCCACCTGCTGTATCTGC
>JAUNBU010000198.1 GCA_030526925.1 Bacillota bacterium
TCAGGCTTCACGCCTGCTCTGTTCAATGCTTCCTTTACACAGATGGCACCCAGGGTCCTTGCCGGAACGTCCTTTAACGAGCCTCCGAATGCTCCGATCGGTGTTCTGGCTGCGCCTACGATTACAACATCTCTCATAATTCTTTTTCCTCCTTAATCATCGTGTGTCACCTTATTCTATTATAGAATACACGGCTTTCCGGAAAATAACCTCCAAAGCATCCCTGCGCCGCATATTTATAAACCTTTTAGAACCGCCGAACCGCATATTAAGCGGTCTTATAAGCGATCACTTGAAAATACCGATATACTTTTCAAGAAGCTTCACCGGCTTATAGGACAGCTTGGCTTTTCGCAGGTTCGGTATACCCATATCTTCTTCCCTGTTGATGTACTTGGCCCGCGAAGCCACGTTCTGACAAAATTCATTGTTGATGGCCTGATAAAGCCCGCGGAAGCTGACGTTTGCCTTTTCCACGTGCTCGGTTATGGTGTTCTTACCAAGCTGGCCGCCGATGGCGATAGCCTCGATCTTGCCGTCGATTAGGATTGCTCCGGCACTGTAGCCGACTGCTTCGATGTTCTTAAACACGTCCTCCATGGCCTGCTCTTCCATTTTAAGCATTTCCATCTCGTGGGCAGGAACGTCCTTTCGCTTATTGAACTCGTCGATGAAGACCATGGCTTCGTCCGCCATATCCGACGTCATCACCACGTACTCGTAGTCGTAGGTCCTCTTGAAAAAGTTCAGGTGGTTCTTCTTGCCGTGGTAGGCTCTGCCCTTCAGGTCGATCAGGTCCTGGGTCAGGTAGATATAGTCGTAGTTGGGTCTGTCATCCTTGAAGCTCATTTCAGGGCAAGCTTCCTTGATGATCTCCATCAGATGGAAAGGCACCAGCCGCAGGCTGAAGGGCTGCCCTGCCTTGTCGAAGCGTTCCTTTGCTTTATAAATGGTCTCCCGTAGGGAATCCTTATCGTATTCTCCCGTCCTGGTCAGCGGCGGGAACATGAAGGGCAGAATGATACCGTCCTCCAGCTCCAGATGGCTTATACCACTGATGCACATGTAGTCGCCGATGATGTCCCAGCTGAACCGGTTGATGTCGCGCCACATGTACTGGGCGGAAAAGGAAAGCCCTGAGGTCTTGTATTCGTATCCGTTGAGGTATTCTTCTAACAGCTCCCTGTTGTCGATGGATATCCTGTTGTCAAACATATACATGATAATTTCTCGTTTCCGGCTATTTCACAATGGCGGAAATCGCCTTGAATTCTTCTGCCTTGGAATCTCTCAGCAGCTCGTACAGGATGGCTTCGTAGGTGGTTATGACAGCGCCTGCCTCTCCCATCCTGGTAACGCTCCACAGCATATCGTCCTGATTTCTGGATGAAATGCAGTCCACGGCTATGTAAACGGTGTAGCCTTCTTCCAGAAGCTGCAATGCCGTCTGCTGCACGCAGATATGGGCTTCGATGCCGCATACGACGATATTTTTCTTGCCGGTCTCTTCCAGTTGTTTTTTGAATTCTTGATTAGCAAGGCAGCTGAAGGTGGTTTTATCGATTGGCGTGAAATCGCCCAGCGCTTCTGCGATGGACGGAATGGTCTCGCCGATCCCTCTTGTGTACTGCTGTGTCACTATGGTAGGGATGCCTAAGACCTTCATGCCCTTGGCAAGCCGAACCATCTTTTCTTCCAGTTCTTCCTTATAGCTCATGGCAGGCATCAGCTTTTCCTGGAAATCTATTACGACGAATGCGGTGTTTTCTTTTGTAAGTAAACTCATTTTCCTATTCTCCATTTCTTTATCTTATCCAGGGATCTGTAGTCCGTCAGATCTCTGTGCAGCGGCGTTATGGACGCATATCCGTCCTGCATGGCGATCACATCTATGGTGTCGGGCAGTCCTTCGTAGACTACCGGATCACCGGAATACCTGTATCCGGTCCTGCCATCCTCCAGCTCTACCGGTGCAAAGAATTCCTTGTATTCACGTCTTCCCAAAGTGGTGAATTTAAGCCCTTTTATTTCTTTTTCGGGCAGGTTGGGGGTGTTGATATTGAGGACCGTGTCGGGCGTCCCGTATTTCCTGCACCAGTCGAAGGCTTCGCGGGCCAGCTTGCAGGCATATGCAAAATGCTCCGCCTGGTGGCTGTCCACGGAAACGGCTACCGATGGTACGCCGCAGATGCTTCCTTCGATGGCTGCGGAAACGGTTCCCGAGTAGAGGGTATCCGTTCCCAGGTTGCCTCCGTGGTTGATGCCGGAGAAAACCATGTCCGCCTTGATGCTCTTTTGTTCTAATATTTTCATGCCCAGCTTGATGCAGTCGGCGGGCGTTCCGGAAAGGCTCAGTGCCATTGCTGCATTTTCGAAGGCTACTTCCTCTGCCGTAATGGGTCTTGAGACCGTGATGCCGTGGCCGCTGGCGCTCCTCTGGGTATGTGGTGCGCACACGTAGATAGTGGCTATTTCTGAAAGCGCCTTGACCAGCTCCCGTATGCCCTTTGCTTCAATGCCGTCGTCGTTGGCGACTAAAATGTTCATGAATTACCTCGTTATAGTTGATTTATCGATGCACAGCGAAAAACTGTGCATGGTACGAATTATACCATACGATCTTCAAAAAAGGAAGTGTTCGTTGCTGCAAAAAATGCAAATCTTCGGCGAAATCTTTGACAAATATTTGACGTAAAATGCGGGACGGTCAGTCGCCCAAAACCTTGCCGATGGAATCGTTTATCACCAGAGTCGCCTTGTTGTCGTAGCCTGTTTCCGATTTGTTGATGAGGATCAAATCATCCCCTCTGAAATAGTTTATCAATCCTGCTGCCGGATATACCACCAGAGACGTCCCGCCTACGATCAAAGTGTCTGCCTGGCTGATGGCTTCCGTCGCCCAGCGCAGAACTCGCTCCTCCAGAGCTTCTTCGTAGAGGACCACGTCCGGCTTGATGATGCCGCCGCATTCTTTGCACTTGGGAACGCCCTTCTCACAATTGGCTTCGTCCATTATGTAGTCCAGCTCATATGGTCTCCCGCACTCCAAGCATCTGTTTCGCAGCACGGATCCGTGAAGCTCGTAGACCTTCTTGCTGCCTGCCTTCTGGTGCAGTCCGTCGATGTTCTGGGTCACGATACCCATTAGCTTGCCCTCTTCTTCCAGCTTGGCCAGCGCCATGTGGGCTTTGTTGGGCTGTGCATCAGTGTAGATCAGGTTCTTTTTGTAGTAGTCAAAGAACATTTCCGTGTGCTTATGAAAAAATGTGGCGGAAAGAAGGTGCTCCGGCGGATAGCCGTAGTCGTTCAT
>JAUNBU010000021.1:0-7132 GCA_030526925.1 Bacillota bacterium
TTCAGGCTGCTTTTCGGATTTTTCTCAGTCTATCTGGCAATCACATTTTTCAGATATGCCAACGAGTAAACCTGCGTCGGCTGTAACGATTTCCCAACTCCTCTGATTCATATATGGGTCAAAGGAGTTGTTTTTTTGCCCTCTTTTTTCGCCCTTTTCATGGAAAGGGCACATGCGCCTTTTTCCGGCGCTTTTTTTGTGCCTGCAAAACCCCTGATTTTTCAACGATTTTCCTTCCCACATCACTTCAGGAAATTTTTTCTCTGTTGATTTTCAGAGATTGGCACGCTTTATGCTGTATATATGGGTGAAAAACAAAGAAACTATAATAACAAGAATAATAAGGAGGTACGAATCATGATGAACACAGAATTGATGAAGGCTTTTGAAAAAGCATTTTCCCTGGGGAACTCCATCCCTGAAGGAAAGGAAAAAGAAACTCTGGAAGCGCTGACCAGACAGTTCGCAGAATCCAGAAGGATCAATTTCACCGATGCGGAAGTGGACGCAGCTGTTGACTACGGTCTTACCCAGATTCCAAGAGCTGACGAAGAAGTGAGCTTCCCATTTGGCAAGATGATGAACTAGCCCTGTTCCATACATTAAACCAACACCACTAATAATTCCTCAAATAAATTACACCGGAAAAGACCGCTTGCTGAAGCTTCAGTAGGCGGTCTTTCCTTTGGGCAGTATGATGCGCTACAGTCCGTATTTGACCTTCTTTCGAGCCAGAGTAGCCTGGGGCAGATTCAAAAATTCCGCCGCCTTTCTGGTTGTCCCTTCCTTTTTCAAGGCATAGGCGATGATCTTCTTTTCCTGCTGCTCCATCAGGTCCTTGAAATCCACCGAGCTTTCCCGGTTAAATTCTCTGCCCACATCCATCACCGTCTCGTCGTAGACAGCCTTGTTGAGCAGCTGATCCACCATATCATCCTCGATTACGGTCTCCCGACAGTTGATGATGAGCCGCTGGATGACGTTTTCCAGCTCCCGCACATTGCCGGGCCAGTGATACCGGCACAGCAGCTCCAACGCCTTTGGAGAAAGCTCCCTGGTGATCCCGAACTTCCTGCTGTAGTTGGCCAGAAACGCCTCCGTCAGGCAGAGGATATCCTCTTTTCGCTCGCGAAGCGGCGGCACGTTGATCATGCAGATGTTGAGCCGGTAGTACAGATCCTCCCTAAACTTTCCTTCTTCCACCAGTTTTTGCAGAGGAATATTGTTGGCGCAGACGACACGCACGTCCACCGACTTCTGCTCCGTTCCGCCCACACGGTAATACTGATTTTCCTGTAAGACCCTCAGCAGCTTGGACTGCATGGAAAGTGGCAGCGTCCCGATCTCGTCGAGAAAAAGAGTCCCTTTGTGCGCCAGCTCGAAGTAGCCTTCCTTTCCCTGACTCTGGGCTCCCGTAAAAGCTCCCTTTTCATAGCCGAAGAACTCGGCTTCTGCCAGATTTTCCTGGATCGTCGCGCAGTTGATCTTGATGCAGGGCTGCAGCTGCCTCGGCGAATTGTAGTGGATGATCTGCAGTACCTTTTCCTTGCCGACGCCCGTCTCTCCCTGGATGATCACGTTGCAGTCGTACTTCGCCACGTTTAGTGCGTCCTCCACCATTTCTCTGGTGACCGGATCCTGAAAGATGAAGTCGTTTATCTTCTCCGCCGTATCAAAAGCCCGGCTCTTCAGCTTGTTGCGGAATGACTGGGTCATTTTCTTTTTTTCGTTGTAGGCCTGATCCACCGCGTCCAGCTCCGGCAAAAGGCTTCTGACCAGAGACATGGTGAAGCTTTCGTTTTTTTCTATGTACTGGTCCAGGTAGTGGGCTCTCACCGCCTTTCCCATGGTCTCCGCCACGAATACGCCCTGGGCGTAGTTGCTCTTGATGGAGGAAAAGAACAGTATGCCGTCGTCCTTTACGAGAAGCACCGCCAGGGTTTCGGCTCCGCGGATGTCTTCTCCCACGATAACGATGTCGGCACTGCCCGCCTGTGGATTTTCTCCGTAGATTTCCTTATAGGTCGGAACGGGTCGTGTCTCGTCCACAAGATGAACGTGCTTGACGTTGGGCGCCAGCAGCTTTTCGATTTCCTGCCGGGTCATGTTGGGAAAGGATGTCTCGTCCAGCACCACGGTCACCGACACATCATCGCCCATGGCTTTTCTGGCAGCCTGCCCGTAGATGAGAGGTGTAAAGAGGTCTCGCGCCAAAATGGCGATGTTTCTCGCCTTTTCCTGTCCTGCCAGCTGATAGATCCTCTTGAAGTTACCGGCTTCGTCGATGGCCGTCATGGTGTAGTTGCTCTTGACCCTTGGCTCCACCGGAAACATATGCTCGGCTCTGAAAATGATGGCGTAGCCTTCTGCCTCGAACTGCCCGTGATCGTAGTCTACCTCCTTGATCCTTTCAAGACAGAGGGGCAGCGCCATCAGCGTGGTAATGCAGTACACCCGGTCTCCCACCTTGTGCTCGCAAGCTTCCTTCATGTCTTTGCCGATGGCGTCGATAATTCCCATGCAGATGCCGCCGCTGCCTGTATAAGGGTTGTGCAGCTTGCCTCGTTTATCCACGATATCCATGATCCGTGCCTTGACCCGCTCGTCGTCGTATCCGCAGCTGGTGCAGATCTGCTGGAAGTTGTCCCACTCCACATGGATCTTTTCAATGCTGAGTCTGATCTCGTCGTGGCCGATCTCTCTGTCGTTGTTCAGCTTCCATGCCGTCACGGGAACCGTATCCTGCGGTTCGATGACTCTCTTCAGTCCGAAATTATCCATCGCGCGCCCTCCTTTGCCCTAGCATGCTTTTCTTTAGTTTACGCTTTTGGCGGCGCATAGTCAACGATTCTGATTCATTTTTGGATTTTTTGTGGTGTTTCAGACCCGTTTTTGAATCGCACATATTGAGCGTTCAGTGGCGCTGCACCTACGATGCTTGACAGATAATGCCCGCTTTCACTTTCAAAAAAAGAGCAGCTTTTTTGGCTACTCTTCTAAAAGTCTGTTCAGTTGTCTTGAGAGCTGGTTAAGCTTGCGTTTTTCCATGGGCTTGACGCCGTCCAGTCGGTACTTCATGCCCAGCTTCTCGTATTTGTCCAGGGCCATGGTGTGGTAGCCCAGCAGCTCTACCTTGTAAGGGTTGTGTATTCTTTCTTTGACGAATTTCGCCAGGAACTTTACATTTTCCTCTGTGTCGTTGATGCCGGGCACGATCACCTGTCGCACCCATGCCGGCGTGTCGTGGCGATTGGCCATGTCGATCACTTCCAGCAGCTTCTTCTGGGAGCAGCCGCTGATCCTGGAAAATTCCTTGGGGTCGCTGTGCTTCACATCCAGCAGCAGCATCTGACATTCCCTGACGATGTCCTCCGTGTATTCATCCATATGGGTGGCGCTGGTGTCGATGACCGTTCCGATGCCGTTTTTTCGCAGCAGGCGGATGGCTTCCAGGACAAATTCCCCCTGCATCAGAGGCTCTCCTCCGGAAAAGGTGACGCCTCCATCCTTGCCGTAATATGGTATGGAGCGCATGGCGGTATGAAGCATCTCCACAAGGGTCAGCGTCTTGCCGCCGTCAACTGCCCAGGTGTCCGGGTTGTGGCAGTATAGGCATCTGGCAGGACAGCCCTGCAAGAAGAAGATGGTCCTGATCCCCGGCCCGTCTACTGCGCCGAAGGTTTCTATGGAATGAAGTTTTGCTGTCGTCATATCTCTCATCTCCATTGATCTCGTTTTCTCAAAATCTTGCCGACCCATGCGACCAAAAAAGGTGCTGCCTCTAAGGTAACACCTTTTTCATTTCTTGTAAACCGCCTTTGCCGCGAAGCGGCCAGAAAGCCGAGGCGTGCCGAGGCGTTAGCCCTACGCGCCGCACGCACCGAAAGGTGCGTCACAAGCCGTCGGGCGGCGGTGCCAGCCAGTGTGCCTTTTACACGAAGGACTATATGGCTTCGTGGAAGGTTCTCATGATGACTTCCTTCTGGTGCGCCTTGGAAAGGGCGTTGAATCTTACGGCGTAGCCGGATACGCGGATGGTCAGGTTCGGGTATTTTTCAGGGTTCTCGTAGGCGTCCAGCAGCATTTCTCTGTTGAGCACGTTGACGTTCAAGTGGTGCGCGCCCTGGTTGAAGTAGCCGGTCATCAATCCTACCAGCGCCGTTTTCTGGGCTTCCTTCTCCTTGCCCAGGGTCTCCGGCGTGATGCTGAAGGTGTAGGAAACGCCGTCTTTGCAGTCGTCCCACTTTACCTTTGATACGGAGTTTAGGGAAGCGATGGCGCCGTGGTTGTCTCTGCAGTGCATCGGATTGGCGCCCGGTGCGAATGGCTCGCCTGCTCTCCTGCCGTCCGGCGTGTTGCCGGTCTTCCTGCCGTATACCACGTTGGAGGTAATGGTCAGCACGGACAATGTCGGTACTGCGTTCCTGTAGGTCGGGTGTTTTCTCAGCTCTTCGATGGTGCCGCGGGCCAGCTCTGCCGCGATGCTATCCACTCTGTCGTCGTCGTTGCCGTATTTCGGGAATTCGCCTTCCGTCCTGTAGTCCACGATGACGCCTTCTTCGTTTCTGATCGGGTATACCTTGGCGTATTTGATGGCGCTGAAGGAGTCAGCCGTCACGGAAAGTCCTGCGATGCCGAATGCCATCAGTCTCTTGACATTGCTGTCCAGGAATGCCATCTGAATCTTTTCATAGTCGTACTTGTCGTGCATATAGTGGATGATGTTCATGATGTTCACGTAAAGTCCGCAGAGCCATTCTCTGTAAATATTGAATCGTCTCATGGCTTCTTCGTAGTCGATCGGTCCGTCGCCCTGGATCGGCTCCATCTGAGGTCCCATATGCTTGCCCGTCTGCTCGTCTATGCCGCCGTTGAGCGCCAGGCAAAGGATCTTGGCCAGGTTGTATCTTGCTCCGAAGAACTGCATCTGCTCGCCCATCTCGATGGCCGATACGCAGCAGGCGATGGAGTAGTCTTCGCCGTAGGAAGGTCTCATCACGTCGTCGTTTTCGTACTGGATAGAGTCGGTGTCGATGGAAACCTGAGCGCAGAATCTCTTGAAGGCGTCAGGCAGATCTTCGGACCAGAGTACGGTCATGTTTGGTTCCGGTGAAGGTCCCAGGTTGTAAAGGGTGTTGAGCATCCTGTAGGAGTTCTTGGTGACTCTCGTTCTGCCGTCTGCCCCCATGCCGCCGATGCCCTCGGTGATCCACATGGGATCGCCGCCAAACAGGTCGTTGTATTCCGGCGTTCTCAGGTGTCTTGCCAGTCTCAGCTTCAGCACGAAGTCGTCGATCATCTCCTGGATCTCTTCCTCCGTGTAAAGGCCATTGGCAAGGTCGCGCTCTGCGTATATGTCTATGAATGTGGATGTCCTGCCGATGGACATGGCAGCTCCGTTTTCTTCCTTGATCGCTCCCAGGTAGGCGAAGTACAGCCACTGGATGGCTTCCTTGGTGTCCTTGGCAGGCTGGGAAATGTCGAAGCCATACATCTCTGCCATCTTTTTCAGCTCACCCAGCTCTACTATCTGTTTGTGTATTTCTTCCGTCAGTCTGATGTTCTCTTCGGACATAGGCTGGTTGGCAAAGTATTCTCTGTCCTTTTTCTTTTCTTCTATCAATGCGTCGATGCCGTAAAGGGCTGCTCTTCTGTAGTCGCCGATGATCCTGCCTCTGCCGTAAGCATCAGGAAGGCCGGTGATGAATCCGGCGTGGCGCACCTGCTTCATCTCTTCGGAATAAACGCTGAATACGCCGTCGTTATGGGTAGTCACGTATTTGAAAACTTCTTCTACGCTGTCTGCGATCTTTTCGCCGTAGGCTTCTGCGGAAGTTCGTGCCATTCTGATGCCGCCGAATGGGCAGATGCCCCTCTTGAGAGGTTCGTCGGTCTGAAGACCTACGATGATGTCCTTTTCTTTATCAACGTATCCGGGACCGAATGCCGTCGCCGTCATGATCCTGCTGGCGTCAACCTTCAGCACGCCGTTGTTGGCTGCTTCCTGCTTGATCAGCTCCTGTACCTTCTCGGAAACCTCCTGGGTCCGCTGTGTCGGTCCTGCCAGAAAGCTTTCGTCACCTTCATAAGGAGTGTAGTTCAAACCGATAAACTCATCCACGTTTATGGTTTCAGTCCACTGTCCTTTTTTGAATCCATCCCACTGTTCAAACTTTTTAAACATGTCGCACCTCCATATGGTAAAACAAAGCGTTGGTTATTGATTGTATTTTTGGTTTTTCTGTATCTTGTATACACAATACTACTAAAAACAATCTTTGTCAACCGTTTAACAATGTATTTTTTTCAGTACGAAATTGCACTGATTTCAATACTTACAGCGGTTTTGCGGACAATCAAAAACGCAAACAAAGCATTCTGGATGTTGTTTTGACAACATTTTTGACTTGCTTTATTTGCGTTTTTTATCGCTACCTAATATAACAAATTTGCTGTCTGTCTTGCTTTATCGCAGTAAATCCAAGGGTTACTGTTTTGCTGTGGTTTTTTGGTGGCTGCTTCGTATCTTCCGGAAAAATCAGATACTTGTCTTCCGAGTGCCACCGCAAAATCGTATAGTTTTCTCCCTTGCGGTCGGTAATTTGGGGCGAAGAAACGGGATGCTCGGTGATCATCAGGGGTATGTTCCCGCAAAAAAACATATCCGCTTCGTGGGAAAGGCTGTGAATGCGGACGCCCAGCTCTTCCAAGGCTTTTATGGCTTGGCGGTTGTAGATGTTCAGCCCGTAGTCGCCGTATACGGTGACGCCTGCCTCTTGAAACTGCCTGATCCATCCCAGGTTGCCTATGAGGATGCCCGTTTCTTTGACCCGCCGGGCTATCTGCCGGAAGTTGTCCCGGATGTACCGGTCCAGGTTGCCCTTGCTGACGTTGAGGATGTAGGGCAGGATGTGGACGCTGCCCGCTTCGATGGCACGGTTCACCGATGGGCTGTAAAGGTCTTCCGGGCGCTCTTTCATGTAAAGCTCCAACGGTACGCAGAGGCGGATGGCGGGCGTCGCGTCGGCTGAAGCTATCGCCGAATCACCGGCAGAGAAAACATCAGCCGAGGCTTCCGGCAGTCGGAAGTTCTTTAAACTTTCCCGGCTGTAGATGTAATAGATGGCAGGCG
>JAUNBU010000021.1:7232-19312 GCA_030526925.1 Bacillota bacterium
ATCATGGCGTCCTCATCGATTTGTATATCTATATTCCCCGCTTCAAAGGGCGTGTCTCCCAGCTTGGCAAGCTGCTGCCGGATGCGATTGGCTTCGGTAGCCTTGCTGTGGGCTTTCTCTACAGGCTCTTTGCCGTAGATGCGTATTGTATGGCTTTCGGGTGCACCGGCTTCCCCCATCAAAAGCTCCGGCGGTTTGCCTATCCTCGCCGTAAACTCCATCTCCACCGGGATCGCCTTTCTCTCCTTGACGTAGGAATCCTGCGCCTTTTTCAGCAGCGATTTGTCCGTCACCTTGTAGACAGGATCACCGATTTGCACCTTGCCCTTGATATCGCCGATCCGCAGAAGGCCGCCGGAAAGCGCTTTGCAATAGGAAATCACATTGCCCGTCACTCTGCTTTCCGCCCCCTGCCTGCTGCGTATCTCCACTCCGTCTCCCATAGCAAGGCTCTGCCCGCTTTCCAGGCCGATGTCTACCAGAGTGCTTCCGCCCTTGACGCCCTTGACCTTGCCGAGCAAAAGCCCCCGGTTCTTGGGGCTTTCCCCGGACAGCAGCTTTCTGCCCGGATTTCCAAAGAGATAGCCTGTGGAAAAGCCGCCCCGGTTGAAAATCTGCAGCAGCTGGCGCATATCGGAAGCGTCCGCCGCTCCGATATGGTCTGCCTTTCCATGAGAGGCTCCGGCCTGCTGCGCTGCGTACCGGTCCAGATACTTCCTATATATTGACGTAACGACCGCCACGTATTCGGCCGACTTGAGGCGCCCTTCGATCTTGAAGGAATCCACCCCCGCCCGGCACAGCTGCGGGATATGCTCCAGCGTACAGATATCCTTAGGGCTGAGAAGATATGCCTGCTTGCCCTTTACATCTCGATAAGGAAGACGGCACGGCTGGGCGCAAAGTCCCCGGTTGCCGCTGCGTCCGTTGATACCGCCCAGCATACGGCTCATCTGGCACTGACCCGAATAGCACATGCAGAGCGCGCCATGGACGAAGACCTCCACCTGGCAAGGCCTTTCCATGTGGTGGCACTTCTCGGTAAATTCTTCGATTTCCTCCAACGTCAGCTCCCGCGCCGGAACGATCCTGGAAAATCCCAGTTCCTGCGCCAGCTCCACCGCCCATTTGTTGTAGACGGTCCCCTGGGTGGAAAGGTGCATGCTCATATCCGGCAGGTATTTTCTGATGAGGCGCGCCAGCCCCATGTCCTGCAAAATCACCGCGTCGGCGCCTGCCTGCCACAGAAAATCAACGTATGAAAATGCTTCAAAAAGCTCATCGTCTCTTATGAGGGTATTGAGGGTGATGTAGACCTTGACGTTTCGCTCATGGGCGTAGCGGATCGCACCAGTCAAGTCGTCCCCGGTGAAATTTTCCGCTTTGATGCGGGCGTTAAAGAGGGGGCCGCCAAGATAGACGGCATCGGCTCCGTTTTGCACGGCGGCTTTCAGCTGGGGCCAGCCACCTGCGGGAGCCAGCAGCTCGGGCATAGCCGTTTCATTTGTGCAGGAATCGTTTTTCCTATGGTTCATATGGGTTCCCTTTCTCGAAGCTCTCAAAGTGCTCAAAGGATCGGTTGCGGTTGCTAACTTGTCCTTCATAGTATATAATAAATCTGTATTGGAGGAAAGAGCATGGAAAAATTCAAGGAAATGATGAAGGACAGAGTGTTTATAAAATGGAGCTTTTTTATCCTGTTCAATGCAGTGCTCCTTTATGCTCTCTATTTTATCATAGACAACATAGGCTGGATCTCATCCGGTCTTTTTGATATTATTGCAACCATACTTGACGCCTTCTGGCCGCTGATCCTGGGGCTGATCCTGGCGTATTTACTTAACCCGCTGTCGGAGGCAATCGACGACAAGCTGATGAGCAAGGCCATCAAGCTGCCGGACGATCCCATCAAGGCTGAGAAGCGAAAGAACCTGCGACATTTCATCAGCGTCATCATAACCTTTCTGCTGGTCATCGCTGCCGTCGTGGCTATCATTTACGGATTCGCCGTGATGATCGTAGGACGCGTAGTGTTTGAAAACCTTTCCATCACCATGCAGGATGTGTTCGCAGGCATCGCTCAGTACGAAACTTCCTTTAAAAACTGGGTTGCCGGCAATGTGCCGGAGGGCGCCTTTGCCGATAAGCTGACCGATATCGCCAACAGCATCATGGGATGGATCAGCGAAAACGTCAACGCTACTTCCGTGATCAACTTCTTTACGGACATCAGCGGCAGTCTCATCGACATCGTCATCGCAGTCATCATCAGCATATATCTGATGAAGGATAAGCAGTTTTTCCTGGGACTGTGGAGAAAATTCCTCCACCTGGTGCTGCCGCAGAAAGGCAACGCCGTCATTACGGAAACCCTGAGCGAAGTAAACGGTGTACTTTCACGCTTCATACGAGGCGCCCTTCTGGACGCCCTCTTCGTCGCCATCCTTTCCTCCATCGGACTTTCTCTCATGGGTCTGGAGGCAGCTGTCTTCATCGGTGTCTTCGCCGGTATCGCCAACGTGATACCGTATTTCGGTCCTATCATGGGCATGGTTCCTGCGTTTTTGATGGGCTTCTGCACCGACGGCTTCTGGCACGGTGCGCTGGCCGTCCTCATACTGCTAGCCGTCCAGCAAATCGACTCCAACATCATCTATCCTAAGGTGGTGGGCACGTCTACGGGACTTCATCCGTTGATGGTATTGCTGGCTGTCAGCGTCTTCGGCTACTTCGGAGGGATCCTGGGTATGCTGCTTGCCGTTCCTATTGCCGGCGTGATCCAGGTGTTCGTTGTGAAATGGGCTACCAGCAAGGAAAAGAAGATCCAGCGTCAAACCCCTCGGAGCTGACTTTGAGGGGGCGCATCATCGGCTTCGAAAATCTCCAGCGAATAGCCTTTGTTTCGGAAATTCATCAGGGAAATTTCCTTCCGGAAAGGCGCCAGCTTGGTTTTTAGCCTTGAAATGCATTTCCAAAGAGCATTGGCATCTCCGACCAGCGGCAGCTTCCACGCATTTTCATAGATTTCTTCCGCCGCAAGGGTCCTCCCTTCGTTCTGCAAAAGGTACAGCAGCAGAGAAAACTCCCGTGCGGATAGCAGCATATCCTCTCCGCCGAGAAAGGCACGAATGGCAACCATATCCAATTCCAAAGGACCGCGCTTCAAGGCTTTTGGCGCATCTGCTGCCTGCCGGTTCATATGCACCAGATGCAGTTGAGCCTTTATACGTGCCACAAATTCATCGATATCATATGGCTTGGTGATATAATCGTTGCCACCTGCTATAAGACCTTCAAGGATTTCCTCCCGCTCTCCCAGCGCCGTCAGAAAAAGAACCGGCGATGACAGCTGTGGGCGTATCCGGCGGCAAAAATCAAGACCGCTGCCATCCGGCAGCATGATATCCAGCACCAGCACGTCCGGCGTATGCTGCTGAAGCACTTTTCTCGCCTGATCCAGCGTTTCGGCGCACAATACGGTATAGCCCTCCCGCTCCAAAATACGCCGATTGGTACGCAGTATATTCTTATCGTCTTCTACCAGCAGAATCCTTTGCTTGTCCTCCATCCTATTTCTCCTCTTGTCTTTGCTCTTATCCCTCTTCCTCGGCCGGTTCCACAGGCAGGGTGAACCACACCCTGGTCCCCTTGCCTACTTCACTTTCGATTCCGATTTCTCCCCCGTGATCCTCAACTATCGCCTTGCAAATGGAAAGCCCCAATCCGGAGCCTTTGCCATCTCCGCGGCGGAACCGGTCAAATACATGTGGGAGCAATTCCGGCGAAATACCTTCTCCATCGTCGATGACTTCTATCCTGATCCGGTCTCCCAGACCTTCGATTTTCAAGGATATGTTCCCGTTTCCCGTATGCCGGTTGGCGTTGGATAGCAGATTGATCAGCACCTGGATCATCTGGTCCCCGTTACCAACGACCGTTGGCAGACCCTGCGCCGCTTCCACCCTGAGCCTGTTGCCGCGTTTGGCAATCAGAGATTGATATATCCTGGCCGTCTCCCTTACCATGGTCTCCGGGTCCAGCCGGTTTCGCTCAGCTTTACCGTCCTGCATCCTGCCCAGACCCACAAGGCTTGTCACCATTTCCGCCAATCGTCTGGCCTCTGCGGAGATTGCCGTTAGATCCAGCACCGTATCTTCGTCAATTGTGCCCCTCTCCAGATTACGGGCTGCGAACTGCGCGTTGGCGGATATGACGGTCAGCGGGGTCTTCATCTCATGGGAAAGGTCCGTATAAAATTGATTTTTCAGCCGGTTCATTTCCTCCAGCACCTCTTTTTCGGCGGACGTGCGCCGTTCCCTTTCGTGTGCCAGTGCGTTTTCCCGCATGGTCCCGTAGAACATGGTAGTCATCTGGAAAAATGCGAAAAGCAGCATGGCTACTCCTGTCATGGAAAATCCCAGCGGAAGGGAAACGTCCATATGATACAGGGCGTCGTGGATGGCTGCGTAGAAAAATATCCCGAAGCCAATCAGCGAAACGATGTGTTCCGTCTGCAAAGTCCCGCTCCTTTTCATGAGAGGTACTTTCATGACGAATCGTATGCATAGATAGAGGATGGTCACAGTATACATCCCTTCAAAGGCGAGAAGTGCCCAAGACATTACCACCGTATCTGCTGCAACAAACAGGAGACCGAATGCTCCTGCCGCTGCTACCACCACCCGAAACACCCAGGTATGCATGACGGAAGGAAACAGCTCCCGCACCAGCATGATCAGCAGAATGCAGGCGATGGGCAGGCTGAGATATTCCGCGCGAAACGCCAGCTGCCACGGCAGCTCCGGAAGCGCTGCATAAAACACCTTGCTTCCGGTCAGCCCTGTCCGCACCGTCCAGGCGAGACACAGCAGCGCGAAGTACAGATTGGCGCAGTAGCTTCTCCGCACCACGAACAGCATCAAATGTACAAGAAAGAGGGCTGCGAAGAGCCCAACGTGGACAGCCTCCATTCCGGAAGTCAACGCCAGGAACCGCTGCATGGTCTCCGGTCTGCCTATATACACGCCGTCATGTCCGCCGCCTTCCCTGTGGACGAAATTGGCGCCCTGCTGCAAAATCTCTATGGCGCCGTTTTCCGGTGTGATTTCCTCTGCCATCTGGGTATATCCCGGCTCGAATGTTTGCCGGTCCTCCGCAGGCACCCCTGCCTGCGTCCTAAGCTGCCCGTTTAAATAGAGCCGATATGCGTAGTCCACGCTGGACCGGACCACCATATATACTTCATCGTCGGGAACCTTGACGACCATGCGGCTTGTGGCAGCCGGAACATCCTGCGGGTTTCCCTGCTGCGCGTTCGTTTCCTGCCCTGCAAATTCCTCCGGACCCAGAATTTCAGGGATATATGAGAGGTCTCCCTCCAGCCGGACAAAGCCATGGGAAAAGTCCACGTCCGTCAGATCGTAAACGCCCTTTTCTTCCTCTACGCGCGTAAGCTCCGCAAACTGGACGCGGTAAAAGCTGGGGATATACCACAAGGCCAGGCAAATCAAAGCGATCACGACCAGAACAACGGTCAGGATCCATCTGTCTCGGTTCTTTTTCCCTGTTTCCATTTATCCTACTGCCCTTTCTTCTTTTGCAACGTCTTTTTCTTTAAGCCTCGCCTCAACGGACCCTAAACCCGATGCCAAGCTCACGGGCCTTCTGCCGACAGGCTTCGATGGACTCGTGAGAAATGCAGCCGACCACAGAGGCAGCCACATGAGGCACGTACTTCTTTGCATCTTCTATGTACTTGAGCATGGCAGCGTAGGAGCCCTTGCCGAAGCGGGGATGGCACAGCGCCATGTACTTTTCCTCGTCAGCCTCGTTCATGCTCACTGAAACCGTATCGATGAGCCCTTCCAAGCGGGGCGCCGTTTCACAGCCCCATATCAAATCAGACAGCCCGATGGTGTTGAGGCGGATGGGCTTGCCGTAGGTTTTCTTGATGTGTGCTGCCAGATGTAACATCTCTTCCAGCCGTTCCGTCGGCTCGCCGTAGCCGCAAAAGACGATCTCGTCGTAATTTGCCACGGGCCACTTGCCTAATTCTTCGATGACTTCCTCCACGGAGGGTTCGATTTCGATCATGAGGGAATCGGCGCTGCCCAGCCCGTCGGTGTAGTTCTTGACGCAGAACTCGCACCGGCAGGGGCACCGGTTAGTCAGGTTTATGTAAAGTCCCCCGCAGTAATCGTATACTATGGACATTTCGTTCCTCCTTTGGCTGCTGCCAGATATCTTCGCATTTTATTCTACCATCTTGCAAAGGGGAAAGGAAGCATTTGACCTTGAAAAAACCTTGAAAAAAGTCATGCTGCCTGCAAAAAAGAAAAAAATCGGGCTGAACCTGACAAAAACGGAAGGTTCGCATTTTTGGCGGTTTTTTGTAGTATGATGTTGGGCAGTATATGTTGAAGAAACAGATTTGAAGAAAACAAATGAAGAGCAATTGAAGACTAAATTGAAGAGCGAATGAAGAAGGAGACGAATCAATGAGAACGCAAAGCAAACATCATCTGCTGCTTTTAGGGCTGACATTCATCCTGGCGCTGGGACTGTACCTGTGCCTGACGACAGCGACAGTGCAAGCAGCAAATCCGACCAGCGTCATCGTTGCAGGACAAAATGTCATAGATGACGACGATATCACCTACTGGGAAACGGACGCTGCAGGAAGCATCACGCCGGGAACCATAGACAATTGGAACGTGAAATACGATCCTGCAACTTCCCCAGCAACCCTGACGCTAAATGGCGCCAATATTAAAGGCGTTGCCACAACATCCGGCGGTGCAGGAATCTATGCAAACGGGGATTTGACTATTGATTTTTCCGGCAGTAATATGGTAACCGGTGTTGGGAAA
Source organism: Bacillota bacterium (assembly GCA_030526925.1). Classification (GTDB taxonomy): domain Bacteria; phylum Bacillota; class Clostridia; order Peptostreptococcales; family Anaerovoracaceae; genus Lentihominibacter. The sequence continues at coordinate 14,102 of JAUNBU010000021.1, forward strand.
CTCGAAGGAAATTCCTATGGGATTTGTGTTGATAATAACGGCGCTCTTACTCTTAAGGGTTCCGGATCTTTAACAGTAAAAAGTGTAGCCTCAGAAGGCTCTAGCTACGGAATATATGCTACCTATACGGCTGCTATCCATATACTTGGCGGCACAATAAATGTGACAGCTGACACCGCTAGCCTTCGTAGCATGGGAATCAGCGTAGCAAACGGCGATATCACAATATCAGATGATGCAAAAGTAACAGCGACAGGAAATAATGGGGACTTCAGTTGTGGTCTTCAGGCACTTAACGGTGGTATCTTCATAACCGATGGTGAGGTCACCGCAGTTGGCAATGCCAGTATAACGCCTGCAACAGAGAGTAGTTATGGTCTTGAGGCACGCAGCGTAAGTATACGTGGCGGGAACATCACAGCAGTTGGAGGTCCTGCAGCCGACGATAGTTATGGAGTCCGTGCATGGCCCGAATCTATAAATATCACCGGTGGAGCAGTAACCGCAACAGGCGGTGATGCTGGTAATACAAGTTATGGAATCCACGGGCATGCTGGCATCTGGATAAGCGATGCAACGGTAGAAGCAACCGGAGGTAAAGGAAATAATAGCTACGGCATCTACGCCGCCACTGCTATCGACCTCTACAGCGGTAAAATCACCGCCCAGACGCAGGCAGCCACAGCGAGCGAAACCAAAAACGCATATAGTAGGCAACCTACTTTTATGCCGAACGATAATCCGCCTTCCTACCGCTGGCGGCTTGCCGCAACCGACGGCTATACTGCATCGACCGATAAAGCATATACGAGAAATGAATCCACCGACAAATACGTAGAAATCAACTTTGGCGTAAACCCTTATGCCATCACCAAGGGCGCCAATGGTCAGTGGACTAAGGGCAGCGGTAAGACTCTGCCGTTCACAGCAAACGGTGAGTACACGGACAAATTCGAGAGCGTCGCAGTAGACGGCAAGCTGATCAATCAGGACACCGACTACACGGCGACAACCGGCAGCACCATCGTCACTTTGCAGCCGACCCACCTTGAAACTCTTGCTATAGGAGAACATACCCTGCAGGTGAATTATACCGACGGCTATGCAGAAACCACCTTCACCGTGTTGGCTCAGCCTGTAACACCTGAGCCTGGAGATGATCCAAAGGGCAACGGACCTAAGACAGGCGACGACAGCAACATGGGACTCTGGATCGCCCTACTCATCGCAGCCGGCACTGTCGGAACAGGCACAGCACTCCTTTCCAGAAAGAGAAAAACGAGCTAGCATTGCAAACACAAATAGGGGATGAAAATAAAAAAGCCTGATGGGGTACTGGCGGCGTAATCCGCAGCAAGCTTGCTTGCGAGGACATCGCAGCCAGTATTTCATCAGGCTTTTGTCTATATCATATCTCTATAACATCTTTGTGGTCTTTAGTTTCTCCAAAGCCTTTCTTTTTGAGGCTCATGCGCCTTTCGCGTCTTCTTTTCCTTCTTCTACGGGCCGAATCTTTCTTGCAAGGTATATCGCCGGTGTGTCGGCAATGCTGGTGATGATGAACACCACGTAGCACCCGATGCAGATGCTGACCAGCGTAGCCCCGTCGTAAATGCCCCAGAAAGCGCCCAGATTATACAGCACCGTATTGACCGCCTGGGAAATCAGCGTGGAAAAGTTATTCCGCAGCCAGAGGAATCGTCTGGTGTCGCCGCAGAGCCGGGTGGTAAGCGCCCACCACTTATGGTAGAGCCACACGTCCAGCCTTTGACAGATGGCATAAACCACCAGGCTTGCCAGGATCAGCCGCGGCGTGTTGGAAAATATGATCTCAAAGCTTTCCCCTGCCCAATCGCTGGCAGACGGCTGATATAACAGCCAGCTCTGTGAAATTAGAATAAATACGACCGAAGTTACGATGCCCAGAGTTACGGCTTTCTTCGCTGTTGTCGCCCCTTCCTTTTCACTGAGGATATCGGTCACCAGGAACGTAGATGCAAAGAGCACATTCCCCAGGGTCTGCTCGATACCGAAGGCATCCACTACACGCAGAACCTCGATGTTGGCAAGGATGGTGGCGATGGCGGTCCAGCAGAACAGCCCGGTCCGCCCAAAATACCGGTACATCAGCAAAACGCTGCCGTAAATCACGACAATAGACAGGATCAATAGAATTTCATTATGCATTTTGGGCTATTCCTTCCAGGCGTTTGATACGGCGGCGGCGACTATGTCGGCGGCGCCGGGATAAAAGGCGCTAGGGATGATGTATTCCGGCTTCAGCTCATCGTCCTTGATGATGCCTGCCAGCGCAAAGGCAGCTGCCGTCTTCATCTCTTCCGTTATCCGCTTGGCCCGTGCCGCCAAAGCCCCCTTGAACAGCCCCGGAAATATCAATACGTTGTTGATCTGGTTCGGAAAGTCGGACCTGCCGGTCCCCACCACGGCGGCGCCTGCCTTCAGCGCCAGCTCCGGCAAAATCTCCGGCTCAGGATTTGCCATGGCGAAGATAATGGCATCTTCATTCATGGTCCTTACCATATCTTCCGTCAGCACCCGCGCTGCGGACACGCCAATAAACAGATCTCTTCCCTTGACAGCATCCGCCAGGCTTCCTGTGATCTGTTCCTCATTGGTGATGGCTGCCAGCCGCTTCTTAGCTTCGTTCAAATCGCTTCTGTCACGTGTCAAAATCCCCTTGCTGTCACAGGCTACGATGTCTTTGATTCCCAAATTCATCAGCATTTTGGCGATAGCGGTTCCCGCAGCTCCCGCACCGTTGATTACCGCCTTGATGGAAGAAAGCTCTCTTCCCGTCAGCTTGGCTGCATTGATGACAGCAGCCGAAACCACAACTGCCGTTCCGTGCTGGTCGTCGTGAAACACGGGGATGTCCACCTGCGCCTGCAGCTTCTCCTCTATCTCAAAGCATCTGGGCGCTGAAATATCCTCCAGGTTGATGCCGCCCAGAGTCGGCGCGATATTCTTGACGATGTTTACTATTTCACCTACATCCTGTGTCTCCAGACAGATGGGAAGGGCATCGATCCCTGCAAACTCCTTGAACAAAAGCGCCTTTCCGTCCATAACCGGGATGGACGCCAGCCCGCCGATGTTTCCAAGACCCAGCACCGCCGATCCGTCGGATACGACGGCTACGATATTTGATTTATTGGTATACTTATACACGTCCTCCGGATTTTCCTGTATCCTTCGGCAAGGCTCCGCCACTCCCGGCGTATAGGCCGTGGAAAGGTCGTCCTTTGTCTCCACCCGTACCTTGCTGACCACCGCCATCTTGCCCTTGTGCTCTTCGTGCATTTTCAATGATTCTTTATAGTAATCCATGCTGCTGCGTTCAACTCCTATCTGCTGTTATCTCCGCTTATTTTTTCCACGAGCTCTTCAGTCCGATGATCTTGTTGAAGACCTTCTCCGAATCGGTTGTCAGCTTCTCATCGGCGATATAGTATCCCTTGCGGAAAAACTGGAACCGCTCTCCCGCCTTGGCTTCTGCCAGTAGCGGCTCGGCGTATCCTACCGTCTCAACGAGAGAATCCGGATTCAAGGTCTGGCTCCCGTCCTCACCGTCTATCATCAGATAATCGTAATTCCTTATCCTTATCTTCACTGCTGTTTTGGCGTCCACCCAGTGGATGGTCCCCTTTACTTTACGCCCTTCAAATCCGCTGCCGCTCTTCGTTTCCGGATCGTAGGTGCAAAGCAGTTCCTTAATGCTGCCGTCCGGATTCTTCACCACCTCGTTGCAGGTGATGAAATATGCTCCTTTGAAGCGCACTTCGTTTCCCGGGAACAGCCTGAAGTATTTCTTCACCGGCTCCTCCATGAAGTCGTCTCCGTCCACGTAAAGCTCCCGGCTGAAAGGCACCTTGCGGTTACCCATCTCCGGCACTTCACGGTTGTTTTCTATCTCCATCTCTTCCGTTTGATCCTCCGGATAGTTGGTGATGACGATTTTGATTGGGTTTTCCACCACATTTCTGTTTGCCACCTTCTGCTTCAGGTCTTCTCTGACGCAATGCTCCAGCAGCCCTACGTCTACCATGCTGTTGGCTTTGGCGACGCCTATCCTCTCACAAAAGTCACGTATTGCTTCCGGCGTATAGCCTCTGCGCCTGATGCCTGCGATGGTCGGCATCCGCGGATCGTCCCAGCCGTCTACGGTCCCGTCGTCCACCATGGCTTTAAGGTAGCGCTTGCTCATGACCGTATTTGTCAGGTTCAACCTGGCAAACTCGATCTGCTGCGGCGGTGTCGGCCACTTGCCCACCTCCTGCAGTACCCAATCGTAGAGTGGTCTGTGGTCTTCAAACTCCAGGGTGCAGATGGAGTGGGTGATTCCTTCGATGGCGTCTTCAATAGGATGTGCAAAATCGTACATAGGGTAGATGCACCATTTATCTCCCGTGTTGTGGTGTTCTGCGTGGGCTATCCTGTAGATGACAGGGTCGCGCATGTTCATGTTAGGCGATGCCATATCTATTTTGGCGCGGAGCACCTTTTCGCCGTCAGCGTATTTGCCTGCCCGCATCTCCTGGAAAAGCGCCAGGTTTTCCTCTATGGTCCTGTTCCTGTATGGACTTTCCTTGCCCGGCTCTTTCAAGGTCCCTCTGTATTCTCTGATCTGGTCTGCGTTCAAATCGCAGACGTAAGCCTTTCCCTTCTCGATGAGAGTCACGGCGCACTGGTACATCTCGTCAAAGTAGTCTGACGCCCACAATCGATTGTCCCATTCAAAGCCCAGCCATCGCACATCGGCTTCGATGGAGTCCACGTATTCCGTGTCTTCCTTCACCGGATTGGTGTCGTCATATCTTAAATTGCATTGCCCTCCGTACTTGGCTGCCGTGGTGAAGTTCAGGCAGATGGATTTGGCATGTCCAATGTGAAGGTAGCCGTTGGGCTCCGGCGGAAATCTGGTGTGGACCTTATCGCCGTATTTATGGGTTTCCAGATCCTTATCGATGATATTGTGAATGAAATTGTTTTCTTTTCTCTCTGACATGGGATCCCTCCGTGGTGTTTATTTTCGCTCGTACTATTATATCCTATCCCCGCCACTAAATGCAATGGAAAGCGAAGAATTCCTGCTTATGTGCGGAAATGCGTGGAAATGAAAAAGACCGTAAGCGGGCGGTTTGTTCCGCCGGCTCCCAGCCTTTTTCGGGAAGAATCATAATGTTGTTTTAT
>JAUNBU010000022.1 GCA_030526925.1 Bacillota bacterium
TGCGCAGCAGCTTCGACTCTCGCATCTTGGCTACGATCGGTATCTCGATGACCGTCAGTATCACCAGCCCCAGCATCGGCGCCGTCACCGTCCCGAATCCACTGCTTGCCGCCTCAAAGAGCAGCACGAACAGCGTCCCCGAAATCTGCCCCATCAGCAAAATCATACCAAGAGACGTCCCCTCCTGTGCCGGATAAGCCACCTCCGAGCTGTGCTGAAACAGAATCGGCGCTACACCCATGATGGAGAATCCCGCAACAGCAGCGATGATCACCAGCAGTATGTAGCTCGTCACCAAAGTCAGCCCCAAATACAGCGGCACCAGCAACGCCACAGCCGTCACCAGAAAAGCGATACGCTTGCCGACCTTATCAGAAATTATCGGCAGGATGATAGCGCCAAGCACTCCGGCAATAACAAAAGCAGCTCCGATGATACCCGCCTGAGCCGACGTGATACCGCGAGGCATGAGAATACTTTCGATAAGCGTCAATATCGTATTGAAAATCCCAATGGAAATAAAGGCAGCCGCCAACGCCAGCACGTAAGCCTTGTTCTTAAACAGCACCTTCAAAGCCGAGAAGCTGAAATCCTCCTTTTCCGCAGCAGGCCCCGGAGGCGCAATCTTCGGCCTTTCCCTGGAAAACAGGATCACCAGAGCAGCCGCAGCGATACCCACTCCTGCATATATCTTTAGCATGAAAGAAATATCGTATGCCTCTGCCAGCATCGGTGAGAGGACCATAGGAATGGCAAAGCCCAGATACTGGGCCATGGTCAGGATGCCGTCTGCTGTCGCCCTTTCCTCGAAAGGAAACCAATTGGCAGCAACCTTGGTGGTCACATTGAGCAGAAACGGCTGTCCCGCCGCCACCAGAAATTGAGAAACGATGACCAATGTAAATGAATCTGCAAATGCCGCCCTCGTAAAACCGAAGACGCCTGTCAGCACCGCCCCAATCAGCAAGGACGCCTTAAATCCAAATCTGTCAATAACATAGGACGCCGGAATGCAGAACACTATAAACATTATCATATAGCTTGTAGCAAGCATGTTGACCGCAAAGTTGCTGACTCCGTAGCTTTCCTCCATGATACTGGCAATGGGCGAAAAGGTCAGCCACATCATTTCCGTCGCCACTATGATAGGCACTGTGGTAAACAGAATGACCCACCTGTAGGGCGATACTTGTTTCTTCCCATCCATTTTACAAACTCCTCTCTCCTATTCCGGCATTTATCCGCCGGAAATTCTTTTTGTTGTTCTTATAAAGATCCTGAAATACAGGAAACAGTCCGTCGTATACGTCCGTATTCTCCCGGCGCGGCAGGTAGTCGCCCGTCTTCTTTATGCTGCTCTTGATATCCGTAATATCATCCACCAGACCCAGACCTACCGCCATGACCGCAGCCGCCCCTACAGCTCCCACGTTCTGCGGATTTTCCACCGTCTCCACCGGCTTTCCCAGCACATCCGCCAGTATCTGGCATGTCAGCGGCGCCAACGCCCCGCCACCTACGAAACGTATCCGCTCCGAAGACGGAATAAGCTTTTCCATGGCGACCATCTGCCACCTCAAGTGCAGGCATACTCCCTCGATAACCGCATGTATCATATCCGTTGCCGTGGTTTCGATACCCAGATTGAAGAACATCCCGCGAGCCTCCGGATCCTCAAATGGGCATCGATTCCCGTGAAGCCACGGCGTGAACACAACCCCGTTGCTGCCCGCCGGAACATCCTTGATACGATCCATGATGAAGCCATACAGATTCGTCTGCTTTCGTTCTATATCCTCGGCAAACCGCTTCTCGCCGAAAATGCCGATTTCATCAAGCCCGATGTGGTCCCGCGCCCATTCCAGGCATTTTCCCGCCGTCTCCAGCTCCGCAAAGCAGTTGAACCTGCCCGGGTCTGCCCCTACGATGGATGCGATCATGGTTCCCACATCAAGACGCTGCCTGCCGATTACCGTAGAGACCCATCCTGAGGTCCCCATATACACGTGGGTATCACCTTCCTCCACGGCTCCTGCCCCGACTCCTATGAGGGAAGCATCTCCGCCTCCGGAAAATACAGGCGTCCCCTCAGCTAGCCCCAGCTGTTTGGCTGCCGTCTCCGTAATACCTCCTGCCGCATCGCTGCTGAGCATGATTTCCGGAAGATGTGCCATATCGACACCCATCATCCTGCAAAGCGTCTCGCTGAAACAATTTCGCCCTTTCCTGGTATCATACAGCAATGTGGAAAACGCACTGTCCCTGGACATGACGAACTTGCCGCTGGCACGACACACCAGAAAATCCTTTACATCCAGCCATTTATAGACCTTATCAAAAATCTCCGGTTCGTTCTCCGCCACCCACCGGTATTTCCAGACAGGATCCTTGACGCTGCCGGAAACCGCCCCGCTGATCTGCAGCGACCTCAGCAGCTTCCAAGCGTTCATCCCTGCCACCTTAAATCCACGTCGCAGGGTTTTGTCGATCTGCGCCTTTCCACGGTTATCCATATAGCTCATAGCGTTTCTGACCGGATTGCCTTCCCGGTCCACCAGAACAAGGGCCTGCATCTGGGCACAGAATGATATCCCCTTGATATCCTCTTTAGGAATACCGCTCTCCGTCAACAGTCTTCTCGTAGTAACGCACATGGCGTCCCACCACTGCTGCGGATCCTGCTCCACGCCGCCGTTGTCCAATATGTAAAGGTCGTAGTCCTCCATTTCTCCGGCGATAAGTTTGATGGGCTGCCCCTTTTCGATTTGGAAAAGGCAGCTTTTCAGTCCTGTAGTTCCCACGTCATAGGCGATCACATACATTTGCCTCGCTCCTTCCTACGCTTTCGCTGATTTCTGGCTCAGCTTGGAATACTTCTTTAAATATATCTGACGCATCAGAACGCATTCCCAGTGCTTTATCGGCTTTGCCGCACCACATCCGTTTCCGTCGGCTGCATCCCTTCCTGTCCGTCCGCCCCTGCCTGCCTGTGCTGCCAGGAAAGCCCTACAGTTCTTTTCGATGACCATGGAAAAGGCTTCCGCGTCGCCGGCTTCCGCCGCGCCGCAAAGGGCGCCCTTTCCCTTTACAAGTAAAGGCGTTCCTGCTGCCGGGGCTTCTTTTATTTCATCGTCCGTGTATTCCCTAACCTTCAGCACGGTCCCTACCAACTGGGCGAAATCGTCCAGGTAAGGTCTGAGTTCCTGCTCTTCCTCGGCGAATTTTAAAACTACGGGGCTTGTGTTCCATAAAACTGCCGAAGACCGATCCCCGCTCGCTTCACTGCCTGCCGCAGCTGCATCACCCTCTGGTCTCTCCTCCGAAAAGCTCCACGGCTCTACGCCCAGCGCCTTTAAGTATGCACCGCATGCCTTTTCCAGCTCATGAGCCACCTGAAAAGCCTCTTCATAATCTCTGCCGTAGCAGACTGCCCCGTGATGGCGCATGATGACTGCCTTTCCCTGAGAGGCTTCCACTGCGGCTGCCGTATTGCGGCATAATTTTTTCGTCCCCGGCAGTCCGTAATCAGCGCACAGCACCTTATTGCCAATACTAGGATAGACCTTATCAAAGACCACCTCAGTCAGCCCCATAGCCGAAACCGCCGAAGCGTTGCTCTGATGGGTGTGTATCACGAAGCCCGCCTCCGGCTTCAGCCGGTAGACCTCCCGGTGTACTTTCTTTTCCGAGGAAGGCTTGACATCTCCCCTGTAGCTGAGATCGGATATTTTGACTTCGATGACCTCATCCTCCGTCAGCGTCAGGTAATTCCGCCCACTGGCTGTGATCACAAAGGCATCCTCTCCCGTCCGGCAGCTCACATTGCCCCAGGTTCTGGCGATCAGCCCTGAGTAAGAAAGCTCCTTGCCTGCCCGGATAACCTGCTGCTTTGCCTGCATTTTATCTTTCTTTACCATGATATCCATCATCACTTTTCTCCATCTGCCGGCTTCAGTTCCTCTACGTTAGCAAAGATCTTGTCGAATCTGTCCAATATATCCTTCAGCATACTGTCCTCGTAAGCACCGCTGGTGTAAAGCCTGCTGCCTGCCAGCGTCACGATGCCCTCTGCCATGTATGCAGCCCCCATATGTTCCATCTCCTGCTTTCTCGCCGAAGTCTGATTCAAGACATTAGGTATTTGCCACGGTTTGGACCAGTTTATGGCGAAGTGCATGGCGCCAGTCGTATCAAGATGGCAGATAGACCCCTGATTGAATGCGACGAAAGGCAGCTTGTATTTATCTATGATCTTGTTGACGCCCTCCATCAACTGATCGGCGAATCGTCCTGCTTTGGGGATCGCTCCCGATTCTTCGATTTCACACAGGGTATGGTATCCTGCCACACAGCTTATGGGTGCAGCCGCCATGGTTCCGCCCACCAACGCCTTCGGATGCTTGGCCTCGCCGCCGATCCCCGATGAAAGATACTTCATATATTCCTTCTTGCCGCCCAGTCCTCCGGCTCCCGGATATCCTCCGGCTATGACCTTGCCGAAAATAGTCAGATCCGGGGATATCCCGAAATACCCCTGAGCGCCGGACATGCCTATCCTGAAGCCTGTCACGACTTCATCGCAGATAAGCAAAGCGCCATACCGGCGGCACAATTCTTCCACGCCTTTTGGAAAATCTCTGTCCAGCGGCCTTGTGCCGCTTTCCGGTCCTACCGGCTCCAAAAATACCGCTGCCGTTCCACCCTTCATCTGGTTTCGTTTCAGCTTTCGCTCTAAATCGTTCAAGTCATTCGGAAAGTATTCGTCCGTGTATTTGAACATCTTTTTCGGTACTCCGCTTGCCTGGGTCCATTTGGAACCGGGGATCCTGATGCCGTATGCCAGCTGGTCGCTCCAGCCGTGATAGGCTCCGCCCATCTTCAAAATCCGCTTCTTTTTCGTAGCTAGCCGTGCTACCCTGATGGCTCCCATGCAGGCTTCCGTGCCCGAGCCCATCATGCGGAACATTTCCACTGAATCTATGCTGTCGCAGATTTTCTTCGCCAGCTTGTACTCGTATTCATGAAACAATCCCGTAGAAGGCCCGCAGGTATCCAGCAGCTCCTTTACTTTTTCTCTCACAGAAACGGGATTGCTGCCTAAAACAACAGGACCGCCTGCCTGCAAAAAGTCGTAGTATTTATTGCCGTCCACGTCCCACAGATATGCGCCCTCCGCCTTGTTGAAGGCCAGCGGGAACGGGTGATTGAACGCCAGATTGTGCTGTACCCCGCCCGGAATGATGTCCATGGCTCTGTCCACCATCTCCTTGGATTTGATACACTTCTTATGAAAATATTCTTCTTCATATTCCTTCAAAGCCGCTGGCTTGATGGAATAGATCGGCAGCTTGATCAGTTCATCCAGTTTTTTAGTCACCTGTGCTGCATCCACGTATTTTGAAATCGAAAATTGTCCTTCCATTTGTCTTACCTCTTTTCGCTTTTATTCTCACATAAATCGTTCTTCTGCTCTACATTCCTGCCCGGCATCCCTCTCATCTGCCCGCATAGACTCCCGCCAGCGCCAGATCCAGTATATGATTCACCTTCCGGCTGCATTCCTCCTCGGTCATCTGCTCCACGTCGCTCCATTGGAATTGGGAGCTTAGATAGACACCCATGAGGATCTCCACCACGTCCGACGCCTTTACATCCTCCCGAAACAGACCCTGCCTTCCGGCGTCCTCCGCCATGTCGAGAAAAATATCGGTGATCTCGTCGGCTTTGCCGTACATATGGCTGGTTTCGCTGGCATTGAGGAACAGGATGCGCCTGCTGACGCTGATAAAAGGCACGCTGTCCCAGATCAGAAAGGTTAGAGCCCTTCTCAGCTTTTCGTCAGGGTCTTCCACGTCCCTCAGCTGCTCTGCGATATACCGGCGGAAGCTCTCCGCTTCATCCTCCATGGTCCCCAGCAAAAGGCTTTCCTTGTTGGGAAAGTAGTTGTAAAGGGTGGCCTTGGACACTTCTGCCTTTTCTGCCACGTCCTCGATCATGGTGTTTTCATAGCCCTTGGCCTTGAAAAGACGCCGCGATGCCTTCAGTATTTTCTCTCTGCATTTGATTTTATTGGTTTCTCGTCTCGATTGGATCACAGCCACACCTCGCTTCCACATTGGATTTCTTTTGCTCTCACCCTTAACATACACCTATCTGATGAAAATTGCAAGAAAATTTGTACTCGCGTCTAAGTTTTATTTGCATACAGCTTTATGCCCCAACGACAAAAAAGCAGCACGGAGGTAGCATATCAGCTTTCCACCCGCACTGCTTCATTTCTGTTCTATTTGCTTTTTTATTCGCTCTCGCCCTTCTTCACACTATACCACAGCATTCCTCCGGTAGCGGCAAATAAGGCTAAAACGACGATCAACATGATAATAGTTCCTGTCAGCATAATATTCTCCTCTCTTTATAACACCGGGAACAGTGAGTTGAGTACGATCAGAATCATGATAGGAGCCGCAACGAATTTAACGACTTTATCAAACCATGCTCCCAGATGCACACTGCTGCTCGGATTCATGAACTCCTCGCGTATCTTCTTCACCCCGTAGAAGTAGCAGAACGCCACGGCGCCGATTCCTGCCGTAATGGTAAAGCCGTAGTTGCCCGCAAGATCCGACCAGAACTGGGTAAGAGAATCGTTGAAAACGCACGGTACGCTGAATGCCAGGGTAATAAGGGTCCAGATGACCGTCATCTTCTTTCGCGACATCTTCAGTGCGTCGGAATAAGATGTGACCGCCACCTCCATCTGTGCGAAAGCAGATGTGATCCCTGCGAAAAATACGGCAAGGAATACCAACACACCGATCACATTGCCCAACGGGATCTGCGACAATACAGCCGGTATCACCATGAAGATCAGCTTTGCACCCGACTCCGGCTCCAAACCCATCCCAACACAGGCCGGTATGATAGCCAGACCCGCCAGAACGGAAATTGAAATGTCCATCAGACATACAGTGGTAATGCTGGTCGTCACATCCTCCGTAGGCTTCAAATGACTGCCGTAAACAAGCACGCATCCGGGTCCGATCCCCACGGAGAAGCAGGCCTGACCCATGGCTGCCACCCATAGATGAACATTTGTCAGCTGTGACAGATCCGGATTCAGATAGAAATTATAACCTTTGACGATATCCGGAATCGAAAACAAGCAGAAAACGATCATTATCGCGAAGATAACGATGATCGCCGGAACCATCACTTTGCTGACCTTTTCTATCCCCGAGCCGATTCCCTTAAAAAGAACGAACCCGATGAAAAATGTAAGCAATATGACCAGAACCAACATTATCGTTTCCTGGGAAGCGCTGTAATCGTAGATTTGCTCTGCCGGCATATCGTCCCACATTGAGGAAATCGAAACGTACAGGAAGTAAATCGTTGTCGCCATAACCGGTATAAAAAAGAAATTCATGGACGCATAAACAGCTGCGAACAATCCTCCGATTATATTCCCTGCTTTTTTGTTTTTGGTAATAATGCTGTAGGTGTCCATAACACCTTTACCGATTCCCTTGCCCAATGCCGCCTCCACAAAGGCCAGCGGTACTACACAGATGGCCATGCAGACCAGAAATGCGAAGAGGAACGCTCCTCCTCCATACTCTCCTACCAGGTAGGGGAATCTCCAAACCGCACCAAGACCCACGCACATCCCGGACATTGCCATGATGGCTCCGAATCTGCCTCCCCAACTCTCACGTTCTAAAGTCTGACCACTCATTTCGACCTCCTCTTCATTCTCAATTATAACAATTGCATCTCATTTTGTCTCTTTTAATGAACCGTCATTTATAGGATCTTCTGTTGCCATATTCCCTTGAAGCCTTAACTGCAACTGTAAAACGCAAATCCCGTGCCATATTCCGATGTTTTTTGCTTCCCGGCAGCCGAAAACAGCCAAACCCCTGTGTTTTCAGAACATTTCAAAAAAGCAAGAAGCACGGATCCGGGCTGATGCTCATCTCCATGCTATTTGGGCAGCACAAATTCTTGTGCATTTCTGCACAAGGATTTGTTTTCTGAAATTTCTCAGTATTCTTTTTTAAGGGTTTCTCGCACCTTTATGCAAAACCGCACATCTTGTGCGTCTTTGCATATATCTTTCTTTTGCGTGCTACCACATGACGATTGCTCTTACCGGACATGCAGGAGCGCAATATCCACAAGTCAGGCATCGGTCGTGATCGATCTCTGCTTCACCGTTTTCTTTCTGATAGATCACTTTATTGGGGCAGACATTGATGCATGTCCCGCAGCCTTCACATCCCACTATACGGATTCTCTTCTTGCTTACATCTGCTTGAAACTCCTTTGACAATCTGCCTTCAAAATAGGCTACTGCTGTATCCACTTCTTTGACCGTTCCCATCCCGATCATTACGGAATCAATCCCTTTTAGTGTATCGACATAGTCGAGAGCTCTTATGTAGTGCTTCGTCAGATTACCGCCACCAAATGCTTTCATGGCATAAACGCCTTTCCCTGCATCAGCACATCTGGCGATCATCATTGCCATTTCCTCAGCACTTCCGATTTCCGGGCCTTTACGAATACCAAGTCCCGCATAATTGATTAATGGAAAGACCACATCGCAAGCCGGCGTTTCTGCCATCCGCTCTACAACATCGATATGGTGCGTCGATACTCCTATGGCTCTTATTATACCTCTCGCTTTATACTCCTGTAAGCACTCCCACGCTCCACTGCGATTTTGCCAATCGGGGTCTTCCCGTACTTCGTGCAAAAGGAAAATGTCTATCGTCGTGATGCCTAGCTCCGATAAGGCCTCGTTCACTGCATCCTTCATCTGCTCATGGCTTGTTGCCCTGGATTTGGTGGAAATCACGGGATATTCTTTTATACTGCCATCTTTGAATGCAGAATCGATTCCTTCTTTTAGGTAAGGGTATGTTTTATAGGACTGTGCCGTATCGATAAAATTCACGCCGTTCTTCAACGCATATTTTATTATTTCACCACCATCCGCAACAGGCAGATTAAGCTGGTGATGCCCTATCGTAAGTGTCCCCAACGCCAAAGGCGAAACATATATGTCCGTCTTTCCCAATCTGCGCTTTTCCATGGCATGATCCTTTCTATTGAGGTCGTACATTCTTGATGTGAACTTCTTCAATCACCAGATTGTCTCTAAGCTGTGTATTCTCAAAGATGATTTCTGCCATATCCTCCGGCTTTATAAACTGTGCCTGCTCATCGGCCCGATCTCCTTTCCACAGGTTCGTGGCCATGTTTCCCATATAGAAGTTGCTGATATTCACATTTGTTTCCTCCACCTCGATAGCCACAGCCTTTGAAAACCCATCGACGCCGAACTTGCTGCCGCAGTATACGGATTCCGTTGCACACGCCCTGATACCTGACATGGAAACCACATTGATGATATAGCCTTCGTTCTTTTCCTTCATGCGCGGCAATACTGCCTGAGTGGTAAAAATCGTTCCTTTAAGGTTGATGTCGATCATCGCATCTACGTATTTTTCTTCTATATTTTCGGCAATATCGTACTTTCCCACGCCTGCGCAATTAACCAGTCGGTCTATAAACCCTACCTCATCGTAAATCCTGTCAAACACCGCATCCACCTGTTTCTTATCGGAGATGTCAAGCTTGTAAGCCGCCGAATTTCCGGTCAGTTCCTTTGCTACACCTTCCATGTTTTTCTCCGATATGTCCAGCAATACGATTTTCGCTCCTGCGGCAGAAAATCTCTTCGCGATACACGCCCCAAGTCCACTTCCCGCTCCTGTTATTGCTACGATTTTGTCTTTCATTGGTCCTTCCTCCCGACTACTTCAACACGGCTTTAATGGATTCTGAAATGATATCCAGGCCTTCAAGCAAAATCTCGTCTTCAATCGTGATAGGGGCGAGGATTTTGAAAACACACTCGTTTCGCCCACAGATATCCGCAATCAAATGCCTCTTTACCGCCTCTTCCTGGACCTTTTCTGCAAGTGCGCTGTCGATGCCCGAAAAATCAATACCCCAGAACATTCCAATACCGCGTACCTGTATGCGTTCATCAATGGTTTTGATGTTTTCATCCATGAAACTACCGATCAAATCACCTTTTCTCCTGACTTCCACATCCATCCTGTTATCTCTGTAATATTCCAGCAATCCTGTAGCGCCGATCAAGCTCAGCTGGTTTCCACGGAATGTTCCTGTATGTTCTCCCGGCGACCAGTCATCGATCTCCGGTTTCATCAATACCATAGACAACGGAAGTCCGATGCCTCCGATAGATTTTGATACCGTAATGATGTCAGGTTCAATGCCTGCTCTCTCAAACGCAAAGAACCACCCTGTCCTGCCTACGCCTGCCTGGATCTCATCGCAAATCATCAGCATATCGTTATCATCACAGATCTTTCTGATCCCCTGGAGCCATTCCACACTAGGGACTTTGATTCCGCCTTCTCCCTGCACTGCCTCTAAAATTATCGCTGCCGGCTTCGTGATTCCCGAATGATCGTCGGATAAAATCCACCTCAAATATTCCAGAGATTTTTCTTCCGTTTCCAAATCGGTTGCGTATGGTACAAAAGTCACGTTATCCAAAGACACGCCTGCGCCGCCTCTGCCGTGCACGCCGCTGGTTACCGCCAGAGCGCCCAGAGATTGACCGTGATAGCTGCCCATGCAAGCCAAAATATTGGACCTTTGCTTATTCTTCCTTGCAAGCTTCAATGCCGCCTCTACCGCATTCGCTCCCGATGCATTGCAGAACTGGATCTTATAGTCTAAATTTCTCGGCTCAAGAATGATTTCCTCAAAAGTTTTAAAAAACTGCTCCGTAATTGGTGTATATAGATCCAGAGCCTGAATGATTCCATCCGTATTCATATATTCCAATACTTTTTTCTTGATATATGGATTGTTATGCCCAAATGCCAACGCTCCTGCCCCTGCAAAAAAATCAATATAGCGTTCTCCACTTGCATCGAACATCTCGCTGTTTTTTCCGTCTTTCAACATGATTGGGAAATGGCGGCAGTAACCTCTGACTTCTGACTCTCTTCTTTCAAATACTTCAAACATAATTCTCATCCTTTCTCTTTATCATTTAAAATAACACGACTACCCTTCTAAACTCTTCTTCTCTTCTTCCCTTGCTTTTAATACCGCCTGATATTCCTCTTCTGTCATTTTTGACATGGTTATTCCTGTGAATCCAAAGAGCACCGCAATGATTGGTGTCGTAAGATTCAGAAATGCGAATGGCAGAAACGCCATATTCGGAACTCCCAAAAAAGCATACATGGTGGCTCCACAGCTGTTCCATGGAATCAGCGGAGCCGTCACCGTTCCCACGTTTTCCAGAATTCTGGAGAGATTTTTAGTCTTCAGCCGTCTGTTTTCAAATTCCTCTTTGTACATCTTTCCCACGATAATGCTGGTGAGACAGCTGTCTCCCGCAATCATATTCATAAAAATACATGATATGGATGTGACAAGAACCAATAATCCGGTGGTTTTTGCAATCTTCAGTAGATTTTCTGCCAGAACAACTAACATCCCGGTGCATTCCATTACTCCTCCTAAGCACATAGCGCACATCAGTAAACTGATGGTCCACAGCATGGAATCCAGACCTCCACGTTCACAAAGATCGATCAGTTGTGGCATTACATTTTCTGCATTCTCAAACGTAAAGCCGTAATGAAGGACCACCGGCAAGTCTCCAACGAATACTCCCTGAAACACAACGGCGCTGAGGCAGCCAAGCAAAGCTCCTGCCAGCAGTCCCGGTATTGCCGGCACCTTCATGATAATTAGAGCAAGCGTGATTACCGCAGGTAAGAACAATAGCGGCGTCATATTAAAGTTTTCGTCCAGCCCTCTTCTGATTGCATCTACCGTTTCTGAATCCGCCACCTGGTCTACATTCCCAAATCCTATGATCCCATATAGCACCAATGCGATGATGAGGGCAGGTATGACGGAATACATCATATGTCTGATATGTTCAAAAATATTGACTTCTGCAATTGCCGCCGCAATATTGCAGGAATCTGAAAATGGAGACATCTTATCTCCGAAATACGCTCCGGAAATGATAGCTCCCGCTGTTATTGCCAAGCTCATATCCATTCCCTGTGCGATCCCGATGAAGGCCACCCCTATGGTGCCTGCCGCTGTCCATGACGATCCGGTAGCAAGCGCCACTATTCCCGTAATTAGGCATACCGCCAGATAAAAAATGGACGGTTTCATAATTGCCAACCCATAGTAAATCATAGCGGGGACAACGCCTCCTGCCATCCAGGAACCAATTACCATACCCACCGCACCGAGGATAACGATTGCCGGCAATGCTCTGTGGATCGCTGCAAATATTCCTCTTTCCATAAAGTCATATTTATATCCGTTCTTCCACCCAACTAATCCGGCAACAACGGCAGAAAGGAGCAGCATAATGTGCGTCTCACCGTAGCTGCTTCCAAAAGCGCTCCCAAAAATTAACCCTATCATACCTCTTCCCCAACACAGCGCCAGAAGAACAAAAAGAAATAGAAATACCACTTGCCATAACGGAATTTTTTTGCCCATGATTAACTCCTTTCTTAGCTTCAATTTTGTTGCCATAGTATTGCTGCAATTTTCAAACAATTTGTTTATATTTTGATTCTACAGGATATCTTACCGCAAATAAATTCACGGAATGTTTGTACCACATAACATCCCGTTATAATGACTCTTTTAAAAAATAACACCCGAAAACTTATTGGTAATCGCACCTTTTTGTTTCACGACAAATAATAATTTGTTATAATTAAGAAACAGATTGCTAATTGTTACTTTTTAAATCTAAAGATATTATTTTAGAGAAGGTTAAATAAATTTTTGATATTTCATCATAATGAGAGAAAGGAAATGTGAAATTCCGGTTTCGGAATCATCACACATGATAACATGAGCTTAATAAAATACAGAGCAATCGCCAGCGTATCAAAGCACGGCAGCATTACAAAGGCAGCCAACGAACTGGGCTACACACAGCCGGGTATCAGCAGAATGATCAATTCATTGGAAGATGAGCTTGGTATCACGCTCCTTAAAAAAAGTAACTCGATGATCGAGCCGACCACCGACTGTGAGGAGCTCCTTCCGTATATTGAAGAAATGCTTCAACAGGAAGATAAAATATTAGAAAAGATAACCTCACTGAAAACTCTCGTCAGTGGCGGCATACGGATCGGTTCCATGAATTCCATGATCGTAAGCCATGTGCCCGATATCATCAAAGCCTATGCCGGTACATATCCGAATATCGAGCTGACGCTTCTTGAAATGTCGATGAACGAAATCGTAGATGGTCTTCAAAAATGCAGCATTGACATAGGCTTCATCAATGAATTTCATATCAAGGGGCTCGAGTTCATTCCGCTCTTTAAGGATCATATACGTTTGATTGTAAATAAGGATCATCCTTTCGCTTCGTATGATAAAATTCCGCTAAGTGCACTGAATGGCTGCGATCTTATCATGTTCACGCCGGACGCCAACGATATCGCTCAGGTGATCAGCGAAGCAGTGGAGTTTGAACCTGCTGCCAAATACTATGTTTCCAGTGATTCTGCGGGGATCTCCATGGTTTCAAAGAACCTGGGCAGCTACATCATATCGGATATCGAAATGCAGACTAAACTCCTCAATGATTCGATCATCATAAAAGAATTCAAGGAGGACATTTACCGAACCATGGGGATCGGTGTCCGCTCTATCAAAGATGCTTCGCCTGCGTTAAAAGAACTGATCAACATGACGAAGCATATTCTAAACACGTAGAAATAATGAAAAAACGCAGATCAGAAATTCCCCCGATCTGCGCTATGATCAGAATGCCATGGATTTCATATAGACCTCTTGAAATCCATCTTTTTTTGCCAGCTCTATATGCTTGACCCGGGCAGGGATACCGGCCACCTCCGCCATTTCCTTTGCCGACAGCAGCGCCATGGAAACTCCTGCACCGGCAGTATTCCCTGCGAATACGATTTTGTCCGGATCTATGGCAGGCAGCACTCCGATGGTCACGGCGCTTTGCTTGTCGATATAATTACCAAAAGCGCCTGCCACTATTATCTGATCTATCTCTTCAAAGTCACGACCTGCCTCTTCCAGCAGCAGCTTCATCCCTGCGTATATAGCCCCCTTGGCAAGCTGGACTTCCCTGATGTCCTTCTGCGTTATTAGTATATTCTCTCCCTTATCCCTTTCCGCAATAACAAACGCCCTTTCCTTTCCATTGGAGATGAGCCTTTCCTCAAACCTCTCATGAAGCCCCAGCCGCTCCACATCCTCCGCAGAAGCAAGACGCCCTTTGGAATTGATCAGTCCGTTATCGATCATCTGCGCCACAGCATCGATCAGCCCTGAACCGCATATCCCCTGAGGCTCACAGTCTTCTATTGTCTTAAAGAAAACCTCTCCGTCTTCCATAAGAACCTTTTCGATGGCTCCCGCAGACGCCCTCATCCCATGTAAAATGGCAGAGCCCTCGAAGGCAGGACCTGCCGCCGTAGAACAGGCGTATCTGTCAGTGCCGTCGGTCAAAGCGATTTCGCCGTTTGTGCCGATATCGATCAGTATCGTCAAGCGTTTCCTGTCCAAAAACCTGGAAGCTAGGATCCCTGCCGTAATATCTCCTCCCACGTGACCTGCAATATTGGGAAGCAGCGTTATCTGTCCCTCTCGGGCGATCTCAAGCGCCATCTCTTGGGCGCTGAACGTGAGGACGCCGGTATATGCAGGTGTGAAAGGCGCCAGAGCCAGACTCCTTGGCGAGTAGCCTGCCAGGATGTGGGACATGGTAGTGTTGCCGCATACGGTGGCTTTCCCAATATCATCCTTCCCGATCCCCGCAGTCTCACACAGCTTCCCTATCATACCGTTAAGGCACTTGATGGTCTTTTGCCTTAAAACTTCCGTATTCTCCCCTTCAGAGCCGCAGTAGGTTATCCTGGATATGACGTCTGCGCCAAACTCATTCTGTGGATTCGTCTCGGCATGGATCCCCATTTGCAGTCCGCTTGACAGATCCCAGAGCATCCCCACGATGGTAGTCGTACCTATATCAAAAGAAAGCCCGTACCCCGCTCCCGGGTCCGGCTTAAAATCATCGGGATACGTAAGCATCCTGGTCTTCCTGTCATTCGCTTCGCTCATCAGTGCGGCATTTTTGCATTTCCCGCATTTACTACAGACACCAATACATCGAACCGGTTCTCTTCTCATATCATCACCCTACCTGTGAACATGGCATAGGTTGCAGCTGGTCTGGTTACCGTGGCAATTGATGCATTCCTGGTTTAACGGCACATAATCCTCCGTCACCGACAGGTAAAACCCTGCGCATGACTTCAGCGGTAGCAGTATGCCGTTCTCCCTTGCTTCGATCCCCAGCTCCCGCAAATCGATGAGGCGAGCCAGCTTGTTCATCTCTCTCACATCCATGCCGTAGTAACCGGGTCCGAAGCTGTCGCTCAGCTTCGCCTCCCGCTCCATACGGTCCTTCAGCAGTATCCTGACAGCCTCCGTAAAGGCGCTGCCCCACAGATCTGCATAGAGCTGCTCCATGACAGAGCTTTCGGCGCAGCTGAAGTCCCCTGCGGACAGAGCGTATATATAAGCACCCTTTACAGACTCGGGAGCGATCTGTGAAAGCCCCCTGCACTTTAAGGAAACGCCGTCTATGTTGACCGTATCTCCCGCAAGTGCGATTTTATCGTAATGCACGTAGGCTGCCCTAAGATCTATTCTATCTTCTATCACGCTACGTGTCCGAAGCGCATCCTCTTTCATGCACTCAAACTTCTTTCCCTTTCTATTCAGCCCTGCATCCTGCAAAAATATCTCATACGCCAGGGCATCGCATCCATTTCTGCCTTCGTTCTGAAACAATACTTTATTCATAAGCACCCTCATTTTTTCCCGAGTCCCTCTCTTGCTTCATTACAAGTTCACAGTACCATCTGCCGGGCAAAAAGTAAAGATGGGTTTTGCAAAAAGGACAGCACAGTTCTTAGTGAACCGTACTGCCCCTTTCTCAGTGGTACTGATGATCGTCCATGCAGCAGAGAAACTTTGACGCATTTACATTTTTTTGAGTTTTATTTCTGTAAGTAAGCAAGCCCCGCCGAGAAGGCTTTTTCCACTTCATTGCCAACTTTGTGATATGTACTCTCGGCAGGATCAAATATCAGAGGATCTATTTTATTTATTTCAGGAGTGTTCTTTGACGTCAAACAATTCTCCTCTACTGCCATATTCAGGATCTCTCCCACCACCATAATATGCTCGCCTATTTCCATTTCCTTCACGTACCTGCATTCCAGCACGAATGGGAAATCATCGATAATCGGCGCATCCACCGTTTCGCTTTTTTTCACCGTCAGGTTCACCGCATCGAACTTCCTGGTTTTCTTGCCGGAAATCAGCCCGAAAAAGTCGGCTTCCTTGGCGTATTGCGCGCTGGGGATGTTTACCGTAAACGCCCGGCGTTCCTTGATGTTATCGTACGTATATCTGCCCTTTCGCAGGGCTATCATGACGCAAGGAGGCTCTGAGCTGCAAAGTCCTCCCCATGCTACATTCATGGCGTTGGCTTCGCCGTCTTTGCCATAGGTGCCTACGATGTAGACCGGCGTCGGGAAAGCGACAGCCCCTGCTCCCAGATTTTTCTTCATTTCGTCTTCCTCCTTTTGACGTGCCTTGTAATATGCGAACTTTGACAACCGAGACATCTGTAAGCATGCCATTTTACATCCACCCCGCATAAGGCTTCTGCATCACTGCATTGTGAAGCCATTTGATAAGCGTGATGAAGTCGAATACAGGAAGCTGCGTCGCTGCCTGCACATCTGCCGCATAAGGGGGCATATCGCTACACTCCAGCAGGATGGCTCCCACCTTATCGTTTTCCTCCACCAGCTGCAAAGCGCCCTCTACCACTTCTTTTCTGGCGATTTCGTTGTCAAAGCAAGGTCGCATATCCACTACCGCAGAAAATTCCTTGGTATCTTCCATTCCCTTGATGACCAGATCATCCGCATTCTCAATTCCGCAGCTTCTGAGCAATCCTTCGTTCATGGATTTGCCGTTGGCTGTCAGGATGCCTATCTTTTCATCTGGTTTCAGCAGCGCCCTGATCCATGGGATCTGCACGATGCTGGACATGGCTACCGGCACGTCTATTGCGGCAGCCACATCCTTATGATAATTTCCGAAGAATCCACAGGCGGAGCAGATGGCTCTCACCCCTTCCTTTTCCACCATATGCTTTGCCGCCGAGATGATATCATCCTTGATGGTCGGATCTGCATTGAAGAGTCTGTCATTCGTAAGGTTGGGTACCGGCTTCATCCTCACGGGAAAATCGTAGGTATATGCGTTGACCACGTTCCCGGGAATCAGTGGGTAATTGACGTTTTCAATGTACACTATCCCCACTGAATATCCGGAAATCTGCTGGTTTTCTATGGTTCTTATCAGAGTGTCCCTGTTCTCCGGCGTGATATATCCGTATCGCCTGTCTTTTAAATATCCACTCATCATATTCTCCCGGACAATTACTGTCCATTTCTGCTATTTTACCGTGTATCCGATCCTCTTCAGTTCCTTCTTCATGGTAGCTCTCATCTCATCGCTTGGCTGGGTAAGCGGCTTTCTTACGATGCCGCCTGGAAGCCCCAGAGCGTCCAGACCCGCCTTCACAGGACCGGGATAAGGCTCTGCCTCCATCAGGTCATAAAACGGCGCCAGCTTGGCGTTGAGCGCCATAGCAGCCTTGAAGTCGTTCTTCACTACCGCCAGGTCGTACATCTCTCTCATTTCCTTAGGCAGCAGGTTGAACAATATGGAAAATGCTGCAGTTCCTCCTACAGAGTAGGTCGGCAAAAGCAAGTGTTCTTCTGCTTCCATCACTGTAAAGTTTTCGATGCCTCTGGTCTTGGCGATGGTCTGGCAGGTGTGACGTTCGTCGGTAGTATCTTTTACCGCTACGATGTTGTCGATCTGCGCCAGTCTCACGATGAAGTCAGGGGATAACTCTACGTTGGTAGCTCCCGGATTGTGGTAGATCACGATGCCGATCTTGGAATTGTCTGCTATTTCCTTGAAGAACTGATATATGCCTTCCTCGCTGGTCTGCTGATAAAACGGCGGCAGTACCAGACCCCAGGTTGCTCCGCAGTCGGCAGCGTAGTTTGTCAGCTCGATGGTCTCCTTTGCCGTGTATTCTCCTGTCCCTGCCATAACGGGAACTCTGCCTGCTGCGAACTCACAGCCCTTCTTGATCAGTTCCTTTCTCTCCTCCAGTGACATCATGTGATATTCACCGGTGCTTCCGCCTACCAAGATGCCATGCATCCCGCCTTCGATAACGTAGTCAATGATCTTCTTATAGCCGTCAAAATCAATGCTTTCATCTGCGTGGAACGGTGTCACCAATGGCACGATCACGCCTTCAGGTATTTTCTTCATTATAAATTTCCTCTCTTTCTGATTTTTGTTCCTTTATAGATTTAGACAATATGTTTCTTACGCATTTTGCTGCGCTTTGAATCTTGAAAACTTCAGCTTATCGATGTTGAAGTCTGTCTCTTCTCCCATGATTATCTGGGACATCATCTTGCCGGTGATTGCCGACAGGCTGATACCGTCTCCTTCGTGACCTGCCGCGATATAAAATCCCGGGACTTCCTCAACCTCAGATACTATCGGCAGGTGGTCTACCACCCACGGTCTCAGACCGGAGTATGCACGGATGCAGTTGATATCCTTGATGACCGGGAAGAACCGGATGGCTCTCTCGGCTACAGCCTGCATAACGTCGATCTCCGAGTCGATGTTGAATCCGCGGAACTCTCTGTTACCGCCCAGCAGGAAGTTGTTGGCGTCGGTAGGCTCGATTACCATTGCCACGTTGTTTCGCTCCACCCGCTCGCTGACGTTTCTGGTGAATTCTATATCTTCAAACTT
>JAUNBU010000023.1:0-3193 GCA_030526925.1 Bacillota bacterium
TGGAGCGGATGATGGGAATCGAACCCACAACTTCAGCTTGGGAAGCTGAGGTTTTGCCACTAAACTACATCCGCTTGATTTGTCCTCGGCTTTTATAGTATAACAGTAAATCAGAAAAATCAAGAAGAAGATTTTTAAAAAAATTTTAAGAATTTTCTTTTGCTGTTTGTTTTTTGATAAAACGTGCTATAATGATTCGGGAATCATCGCAAAATTTGACAAGAATAGCATGGAAACGACAGGCGGTAAGTACAAATAAACGGAGATAAAAAGATACTATGTACGAAGGCGGAACCAGAGAAGAACGATATGAACAGGAGAAAAAAGAAAAACGCAGGAAGAGACGGATCATCGTGTTGCTGATCCTTTTCTGTTGCGTTGCACTGGCAACGGCAGGCATTGCTCTGGCATCCTACTTTGCCACCAATGTCTATCAGAACGATAGGGAATTTAAGGAGTACGCCAGTGACCAGTTTAAAAGCCAACAGGTCTTCAAGGTGAAAGGTCAGGCGGAAAAATCCTTTGAATACGGAAGCCCCATTTCATACGCAGTTGATTACGATACATATGACAACGAAACCATTAAGACTTTCCAGCAGGAAAAGATAGCGGAAATCAAGACTCAATTTGAGCAGCAGAAGACCGAAGAGGAAAAACAACGGGAAGTCGAAGCAGAGAAGGAAGGGAAATACAAGCCCCACCAACATGCTCTTTTGATAAACTCCGCTGTATATACATCCAATAACGGCGTTATCAGCGTTGTGGTCTTTTACAGCGACAACGAGGAAAAGAATAAGGACATGGCGAAGGTATCGTCTTCTCTGGAGACCTATAATTTTTCCGAGGAGACAGGAAGACCTATCATACCGGTGCAAGCACTGGAGGAAGACTACAGAGAAAAGTGTTCTCTTTACTTTACGGAATACTTTAAGACTATCTACAGCGACGAGGAACTGCTAAACGGGTGGGAATCCTATGTGACTGCAGAAGAAGCCAACTTCAACAAATTCGTCATGAAGGAGAATAATGTGGAGTTTTTCTTTGACGAAGGGACCATCCTGAAAAAGTCTCGCGGGATCGTTTCAGCGAAGATACCAAACGAGCTGTTGGGAGAAACCATCAGAACCAGTATTATTCAGAGGTATATTGATCCGAGCAAGCCGATGGTAGCTTTAACATATGACGATGGACCGGGCGGAGAGAGCGAAGCACGTATCTTGGATTGCCTTGATAGAAACGGTGCTGTCGCCACATTCTTCTACTACGGATCCAAAATCAGTAATGATCCTTCTAAACTGAAACAGGCATTGGATCTTGGCTGTGAGATAGGAAACCACACCTGGAGTCACCCTAAGTTGACTACCCTGACGCCGGAACAGGTAACTTCCGAAATAGCCCAGACCAACGAAGCGATTAAGGCGGCCTGCGGCGCTTATCCGACGGTATTTAGACCAAGCTATGGGTTGACCAACGATTCTGTCAACGCTATTTCAGGTCTGCCTGTCATCATGTGGTCCATCGACACTCTGGACTGGAAGACAAGAGATCCGCAGAAGACCTTTGAATCAGTCGCTGGCAGCAGCAGCCTTGACGGTAAGATCGTGCTGATGCACTCAATCCACGATCCGACGGCAGATGCTACGGAGCTGATCGTGCCTTGGCTGCAGGAGAACGGCTACCAGACAGTTACGGTCACCGAGCTGATAAAATATCGCTACGGGGAAACGCCTGCGGCGGGGAAAGTTTACCGCTAAAAAACCAGTAGAAATCTCTAGCCCAATATGGTATAGTATAAGTAATTCATAACTACTGTATAAGTATGAGAATTTGAGGGAATGAGGTAATGTTGGTATGTTGATAACGAGACGCAGCGATTATGCGATGAGGATCTGCCGGGTATTACAGGACGGCAAGGTCCACAATGTGCGAGAGATTTGTGATAAGGAAGAAATTCCTAGGGCCTTTGCCTATAAGATCCTGCGGGAACTTGAGATGGCAGATCTGGTAAAATCAGAACGGGGCAATCAGGGCGGTTATTATCTTAATAAGCCGCTGGAGGATCTTACGATCTATGATGTGGTTAGTGTTACGGAAGGGGATCTCGCCATACTCCACTGCATGAAGGAAGATTGCGAGAGGAATCCGGACGATATGCCGTGCAAAGTCCACAAGGAGATTGAGCGGATCCAGGGCTTGCTGGTCAAGGAGATGAAGCGAAAGACCATTGCGGAGATCATGGCAGAGTAGGGTGCGAGCCAAAACAAAGGAATTAAGACCAAAAAGAGATAGGGGCTGCGGATTACGCCGCCAGAGCCCCTATCTCTTTTCATTATGATATTAGGACTCATATCAAGTTATATGATACAGAATATGTTGCCGGAGCCACTTCCGGATGTTTGTTTCGCTTGGTGAAGAGCGGTCATGTTCTCAGTTTCTGCAATGCGGCTTGGATGTCGTCGGGCAGGGGGGCTTCCAGTTCCAGAAGCTGTCCTGTCATGGGGTGGGTGAAGGAAAGGCGTGCGGCGTGGAGCGCTTGGCGTTCTATGAGCAGCACGTTGTCGCCGCCGTAGAGCCAGTCGCCCAGGACAGGATGTCCGATGTGAGACATGTGGACTCTGATCTGATGAGTCCGTCCGGTTTCCAGCAGTAGCCGCACCAGCGTATAGCTTTGGGAATATTGCCGGGGAAGAAACCGCTCCAGCACAGTATAGTGGGTGACGGAAGGGGCGCCGCCTTCCATGACAGCCCGGCGGACGTTTTCCGGATCGGGTCTGCCGATGGGCAGGTCGATCACCCCGGAATCGGCTTCAACGATCCCCTTGACGATAGCTATGTATTCCTTTTTCACCAGATTTTCCTTCATCTGGCGTGTGTAATCGTTTTGGCAGTAGGCGTTCTTGGCAACCACCAAGAGCCCCGACGTATCCATATCCAGCCGGTTGACGAAGCGGATCTTAAAAGGCTTGCCTGTCTGTGCCATGTAATGCATGAGCCCGTTGGCAACGGTGCCGGAAGGGTGACCCTTCGTCGGATGGACTATCAAACCCGGCTGCTTATTCAGCACCAGTAAATCATCATCCTCAAAGACGGGCGTTAGCGGGATAGGCTGAGGCTCAAAACCGCTGGACTCCTCCGGCAGCTTGATTTCTATAACATCCCCGACCTCAGGGGTGATCCAGCCTGCAACCTGTTC
>JAUNBU010000023.1:3293-18930 GCA_030526925.1 Bacillota bacterium
TGCGTGTGTCACAGACTGCGCTGCCGACGTACCGGCAACGCTACAGGAACTTGGTCTTGACCTTGTTCCAGAAATCGTAATCCTTGAACCGCAGTAAATGCACCGTCGTATCGGAAACCTCAACCTTTATATCTCTCACATTCGAATAGCCCGTCTCGATACCATCGTTCATGATGAAGATACGGTTTTCCCTAAATTCAGGCACCACGCCAAGAGAAAGCTCGGCAGGCAGCAGGACGCTCGATGTAAAGGAACGGTATGCGGTAGTATTCATGGGTGCTATAGGCGTCACCTGAAGCAGCTTGAGCCGCGGATCGACGATGGAGCCGCCCAGGGAGTAGTTGTATGCCGTACTTCCGGCAGAGGTAGCCACCAGGATGCCGTCACCGCTGAACTTTTCTATAGGCTTGCCGTCTATGGAGATGTAAAGGTGCACCGAATAGGACTGTCTGCCTTTAATGACGATCTCATTGAGACCTACATGCCTGTTTTCCCGTCCGTCCACGGTGGTGACTGTTGCCAGCACCGTGCTGAGATCCTGGATGGAGTATTCGCCTTGTTCGTAGTCGGAAATGAACTTGTCCATGTTTTCAGGAGAGATTTCCTGAAAAAAACCTAGATGTCCGGTGTTTATGCCTATGATGGGGCAGGATGGAAAGTCGCATGAGTGGACAGTTTCTAAAAAGGCGCCGTCTCCACCGATGCAGATTATCAGCTCCGCTTCCTGTGAATATTCTCCCGTCACCGTATAGCCCCTGTCGATCAGCTTTTTTGTCAGCGTTGCCTGAGTTTCCAGAGACACTTCCGTATCGTTTGTAAAAATGTTTATCAGTTTTTTCTTCATTCTCTTATCCTCTTACACCAGTTTTTCAAACTCATCCAGCAGGGAGCGGAACACCGCCATGGCATCCCGTATCGGCTGAGGGCTGCTCATATCCACGCCTGCGATCTTCAAAAGCTCGATGGGATGATCAGATTCGCCGGTCTTCAAAAATTCGATATACTGTTCTGCCGCAGGCTTGCCTTCTGTCAGTATCTTGCTTGAGATGGCAGTGGCTGCCGAGTAGCCGGTGGCGTATTTATACACATAGAAGGCATTGTAAAAGTGCGGGATCCGTGCCCACTCGTATTTTATGGTATCGTCCTTTTCCACGGCAGGACCGTAGTACTTGGCGTTGAGGGCTTCGTATTGCTCACACATCCAGTCGGCAGTCAGCACCTGTCCGCTTTCGATGGCCTTATGGGTCATGTCCTCAAACTCGGCGAACATGGTCTGGCGGAAGAGGGTAGTTCTAAACTCCTCTATGTGCAGGTTCAGCAGGTACTTTTTCATTTCAGGATCAGTCTCCTTGCTGAACAGATGCTGCATCAGCAGGGATTCGTTGACGGTGGACGCCACCTCCGCCGTGAAGATGGAATGACCGCCGTAGATATATGGCTGGACTTCTCGGGTGTATTTGGAGTGCATGGAGTGACCCATTTCGTGGACGATGGTGAACACGTCCTTGAGAGTGTCCGTATAGTTGAGCAGGATGTAGGGGTAGCTGTCGTAGCAGCCGAAGCTGTAGGCTCCGCTGGTTTTGCCTTTGTTTTCGTAGACGTCGATCCACCCCTGGGAGATGCCTTCGTTCATCTTGGAAAGGTATTGGCTTCCCAGAGGGGCCAGGCCTTCTCGCATCATGTCCAGGGCTTCTTCGTAAGGGATCACAGTCTTAGGCAGCTGGATCAGAGGAACGTACATGTCGTACATATGGAGCTTATCAACGCCCAGCAGCTTCTTTCGAAGCTCCACGTAGCGGTGCATGACAGGCAGGTTCTCATTGACTACCGTAACAAGATTATCGTAAACATCTGCAGGGATGTTGTCTCCGGAGAGGGCGGCAGCTCTGGCAGACTCGTATTTTCTGATGCGCGTATTTACCACATCGGTTTTCGTGTTGTAGTTGTAGGCTGAGGCGATGGTGTTGATAAGAGCCTTGTAAGCGTCGTACATGGCGTTGTAAGCCGCTTCACGGACAGATCTGTCGTGGCTTTCCATGAACTTGATGTAGTTGCCGTGGGTCAGCTCCACAGCATCGCCGTCTTCATCGGTGATGGTGCCGAATTTGATATCCGCGTTGTTGAGCATGGTGAAGATGTCGTTGGTGGCGCCGGTTATTTCGCCCATCTGTGCCATCAGGTTTTCTTCGGATTCCGACAGTATGTGTTCTTTTTGGCGCAGGGTATCCTCGATGGCAAAGCGGTACTCTTCAAGACCCTTTTCCTCATCCAGATAGCCTCGGATGGTTTCCTCGGATGAAGACAAAAGCTCCGGCGTGAAGAAGGACATGGCTGCGGAGACTGCGGCGATGACGGAATGACACTTGTCGGTCATTGCCTGATACTTGCTTTCTCCGTTGTTCTCGTCGCGGCGCATACGGGCGTAGACGAATATCTTTTCCAGCTTGCGCCAGATATTGTCTCTGTCTTTGAACGCTGCCAGCAGCGTTTTGCTGCTCTCCGTAAGATGTCCAGCATAAGAGGCTGCGTACTTCTTTGCATCTTCCTTAAGAGATTCCAGATCGCCGTCTATGACAGACTCGTCCGAGATCATATTCTCGATATTCCATTTATATTTTGCATCGATCTGTTCCCGTGTTTTTAAATTTTTTGCGCCCATTTTTCCCTCCGTATTCAATTTACTTTGAACGTCGCATATTGTATAATAATATAATCGTGTTTGAACACGCAATATTATACCATATTTTTGAAAGGATTATTACTTTTATGGACAATAGACCTATAGGTTTTTTTGATTCCGGTCTGGGAGGGCTGACATGCATTCCCTATTTGATGAAGTTACTGCCGGATGAGAAGATCATATATTTCGGCGATACGGCAAGGACCCCATACGGTTCTAAAGCGACTACGACCATAAGAAGCTTTTCCATGGAGATCGCAGATTTCCTGGTAAAAAGCAACGTCAAAATGATCGTCATCGCCTGCAATACGGTAAGCGCCACCTGTCTGCAGGATCTGCAGCACAGGTTCCCGATGATCCCCATTCTGGGTGTCATTGATCCCGCTGCCAAGAAGGTGGCTGATCAATGCTCTGAAGATAACAGGATCGGTATCATCGGCACCAAAGTGACTATCAACAGTCAGGCTTACAAAACCTGCATCCATGGATACAACGACAGACTTGCTATCTATGAAACCGCCTGTCCCGCCTTCGTGCCCCTCATAGAGGAGGGCATCATCGAAAACGACATAATGGATCTGACCATTAAATATTATATGGACGGCTTTATCAGGGATAATGAACTGGACACCGTTATCCTCGGCTGCACCCACTATCCTCTGATAAAGAAAAACATCGAAAGAATTTATCCGAACTTGCGCATAATAAATCCATCCCACATCGTAGGAGAAGATATTATGCGTATCCTCAAGGAAAGAAATATGTTGTCGGATGGCACTGATTTTGAGAATACTTTTTTCGCCAGTGACCTTTCGGAGAACTTCATCAACATGATCGACTATATCTTTAAAGACGAAAGCGAAGATATGAAAGTCAAGTTTTTAAATTTTGATTTGGAACGCGGGGAAGGAATGATATGAATTACGAAGAATTACTTGCCTATCTGGATCTGGACGAGGCCTCACAATTTGAATATTTCGAGTGCATGGCGGACCTTCTGGAGAGCGAGGACGACATAGAGTTCGACGCCATCTATACTCTATTTGACGGCGCTGATAAGCAGATGATCGGGGATCTTCTGGAGGAGTATTTTGAGGACATCCTGGGAGGACTTCCGGAAAATGCAGGAGAGATTTTTTCGCTGCTTCATCAGATACAGATGAGTCTGGCAGGAATGCTGACAAGCCTGGAGGAAGAAGGGGATCTGCGGAAGTTTACCGAGGAGTTTTACCGCTTCAAGAACTGGTACGCACAGGAGTCGGAGGTGGAGCTCACTCCCGACGACGGAGGTCAGCCCATCTATCATAACGTAAGAGACGCCATAACTGCCGCCAGACTGGAGAAGCTGGGCGGTGAAAAATACCGCTACGACTTTGAGCCTGCGCTTACCTACGAGCTGGACAGCTATACCATGTCCTTCGCAGATCTGATCGCTGCGGAGCAGGAGCCTGACGAGCGTGACGGGACCATAATTTTTTCACCGGAGGAGGAAGACAATGATAACTGATTACAGGAAAGGGATCATCTACGCCTTGTCCTGTTCCGTACTGTGGGGGATCCTCCCCATCTACTGGCAGGCCCTTCGTCCCATAGAATCTTCCGTAATCATCTTCTACAGGATATTCCTGGTGGGGCTGGTCTGTTTTATCATGTCGTGGAAAATGTACGGCATGAAGGAGATCAAAAAGCATCTGAAGCCAAAGGGCGCCAGGATGAAGTTCTTTCTGGCAGGGCTTTTGATCACGGCAAACTGGAGCATTTACATATGGGCGGTCAACGCCGACTTCGTCATCCAGACCTGCGTAGGATATTACATTGAACCGCTTATGGTCAGCGTTTTCGGCATAATCTTCTTCAAGGAAAAGCTGACTAAGTACAAGCTGACTGCACTGGTTCTTGCCCTGGCGGGCGTTGTGGTGCTTCTGGTACACTTCATGGAAGTACCGATTATAGCCTTGACCCTGGCCCTTACCTTCGCTACATATGCGGCGCTGAAGAAAAGCTACAACCTGCCGTCGGTGCTGTCTCTTTTTTACGAGACCATGTACATCATGTTTCCGGCTCTGGCAGTAGTCATCTATCTGGAGGTGACAGGGCAGGGCGCCCTCAGCCAGGGTACGCCGCTGCAATACGGTCTGCTCATGTTCTGCGGTCCGCTTACGGCGCTGGCGCTGGCATTCTTCGCAGAGGCAGCAAATAAAGTTCCACTGGTGACGCTGGGGCTCATAGAATATATTTCGCCGTCCATTTCGCTGATTTTAGGCATATTCCTCTTCAGAGAGCCTTTCGATATGATCCAGTTCATAGCCTTCGTTATCGTCTGGATAGGGCTGGTGTTCTTCACAATAGGCGAAAAGAAGGAAAGCGGCATGGCTCCGGTGAATGCAGCCGGTGTTACCGCACCGAAGGCTGCTGAGTCCATATTCGACGTGTTCGGTAACGGTTTCGACCGTTTCAAATTCCCCGGTAACATATACAGGGTGACGGCAGGTCACGGCGGAGAAGCGCTGCTGATCGTAGGCAGCGAGAAGACAGCTTTGCTTGACTGCGGCATGGCGTATTGCGGTAGGGATATGGTCGGGAATTTGCAGGAGGCGCTCAGAGAGCAGGGAAGGGAAAAGCTGGATTTCGTATTTCTGAGCCATTCTCATTACGACCATATAGGCGCATTGCCTTATGTGCGGGAGACCTTTCCGGAGGCGATAGTATACGGCAGCAAACGCTGTCAGGAGATATTGGCAAGGTCGGGCGCCAGAAAGCTGATGAAAGAGCTGGGGACAGTTGCACGTGAGCTTTACATGCCGGAGAGCAAAGAAGAAATTCCGGTGGACGATTTAAAGGTGGATGCCGTTTTAAAAAACGCCGATATGATTTCTCTTGGCGAGGAGACCATCGTTGCTTTTGAGACAAAAGGGCACACCGACTGCTCCATGAGCTTTGCCCTGGAGCCTTTGAGGCTGCTCTTTACAAGCGAAAGCACAGGGCTCCTGGAGAAGATAGACTACGTGCATACGCCGATTCTAAAGGACTTTGACGATGCCCTTCTTTCCATGAGAAAGTGCATGGACTACGGTCCCGACTACATCTGCCTGCCTCACTTCGGTATGCTTCCGGCAGACTTTAACGAGAAATACTGGCAGATGTTTGAGCGGGAATGCTACGATAAACTTGAGTTTATCAAGAGTATGAAGGAACAGGGGTGCGGCGAGGAAGAAATGCTGGATGCCTATGTGGACAAATACTGGACGCCGGGCAAGGAAGCAGAGCAGCCAAAGGAAGCTTATATAATAAACTCAAGAAACATTTTGAAAGCGGCGCTGAGAAAAATCGAATCTGATTGAAGGATGAGATTTTTTGGTGTTCAACACAAAAAAATGACGAAAAATATATAAAATAATTTAACAAAAGAAGCTTTCTTTGATGTATAATAGTGCTATTACTGAGTGTGACTAAATGAACGTGACTAAAAGAGGTGAGACAGGGAAATGAGAGACAGTATCATTAGTGCATTGAGATTGATGTATGACGGTGCGTACGTCGTGGATTTTAAATCCAACAGTTGTCTTGTGTATTTTTCAACATTTTTACCGGAAAAATACAATGGTAATTCGGTCAGCTTACAGGCTTTTTTAGATGCCTGTGCAGATTCCATCGAGGACAACCATAAACACAAGATCACGGAATTTATAAGCAAAGCTAATCTGCGAAATGGATACATAAAGAACGAAAATCCGGAAATCATTTATGCAGCAAAGACGACAGATCCTACGTCCAGGCTGTTTAAAGCTGTTTTGATTCCCGAATCCGCCGAAAGAGGTCTTATTTGCTCATGTGAGATCGGAAACGAGATCGGAGTCATTGCCGACATGGGGATATCCGGCATGGAGGATTTTCATGCTGCTGTTCTCAGGATCAAGGATAACGGACCGTTGACAATTGAGTACGCCAACGACTTTTTCTTTCATTCTATAGGATACTCGAGAGAAGCATTTAATGAACAGATGAATGGTTCTCTCGGTCGCATAGCCATCGATGACTTCATCAAGTGTAAGGATTCCTGCGGCAGTTATGATGAAAAGAAACACTACGACTTTAATTTACGCCTGAGGCACCGTACCGGAAGTACCATATGGATGCACAACATCTGTACATACAGCGAGACGGAGAAGGTCTATACCGCCATCATGGTCAACATCACGGAACAGGTAAAAAAGGAGCACGATGTAAGAGCCCAGGATGAAATGTACCGGGCTATTTTGAATAATCTCAACCTGATGTACTTCGTTTACGATGTGGGTAAGGACGAGATGATCATAAATATCTCTACCGATGAGGGAGAAAGCAGGCATAAAGTGCTGCCTGACTACCTGCAGAACATCAAAGAAAACAAATCGATCCATCCACAGGACCTGAAGACCCTGACCACTGCCTTTTCCAGACTGCTGCGAAAGGGCGAAGGCAAGGAAGTCTTTGAATACAGGAATTCCTACGGGAGAGATGGCTACCGATGGGTCAGAGCGAACATGACCGCCATCAAGGATGCGGAAGGCACCTTGGATCGCATCATCGGAAGACTTGATAATATAGACAGGGAAATCTATCATAAGGAAGAAGAGTCTCGCTGGAAGGAAAAGGCGGAGAGGGACAGCCTGACCGGGCTCTTCGGCAGGGAAACGGGAATCCGCATGATAAAAGATCTGATAGAAAAGAACGAAAATACAGGCGGCGTTCTGTTCATCCTGGATGTGGATAATTTCAAGGAAGTAAACGACACGGAAGGGCATATGGCGGGCGACAAGCTGCTGAAGGAAATAGCTGAGGTTTTCGCAGCCCAGTTCAGAAACGAAGACGTAGTCTGCCGCTATGGCGGCGATGAAATGGTGGCGTTCATTCCCGGAATGTCGGATCTGAATGTGATCAAGAGAAAGTCGGACTTGATTTTAAAAGAGGTCAGGTGCATCGACAGAGGAGAGGCCGTTCCTGTAACCTGCAGCATAGGCATAAGCGTGAAGAAGCCGGGAGAGGATGTGCCTTACGAGACCATGTTCCGAAATGCAGACATGGCGCTCTACTCGGCAAAGAGTCACAACAAGAACTGCGGGTATATCTTCAAGTAAAGGCGTTTGTTGACACAGGTGAATGCGTGACACGTCAGGATGTCCTGACGGCCATGCTATTTGGGCTCGTAGAGCAGATAGGTGTTGACGAATCCGAAGGTTTCGGAGGACGTGACGCCGATGATATGAAAGCCCAGACCCTGATAAAACTTCACATCTGCCTCCGTGTTGGTAAAGAGCATGATGGGGAGTCGGACGGAATCGGCGTATTCACAGATCTGGCGCATCAGTTTTTTGCCTCTGCCCTGACCTTGGTATTCCGGGTCGGTGCCGAGAAAATCGATATAGAGATGGGGCATAGGGATAGGGATATCTTCTTCCAACAGGTCAAGCTCCTGATAGAGGCGGACATAAACTTGCCTTTCTTTTTTGGAAAGGCGTTTCATGGCTCTTCGGTATTCTTTGCCGTAGCTTCCGGCAAGGATATGGCGGAAAAGGTTGTAGTTCATTTTATCTGAGTGTACGATAACGACGGCTTCCCGGATGTTTTCGTCAAGGCTGAAGCTGCTGCCATTGTGCAGATCGTAAGTACAGTAAAATCGGATGGTGGCTTCCAGTGCAATCAGGCGCGTTTCACGTTTTGGAAAGGAGCCTACCAGCTTGGGGTATTCTTCAAAGGCACGCAAATACATGGCGAAGAGTTTGGCTCTGTCGCCTTTTTTGATTCTGTAAAGGTTTGGGATGTCGATTTCTCTTTGGGTGATTGATTTCATCATGGGTTAATCTTATCACTGCAATGTATGGGATTCAATGATAATTTGTTTTGTCGGTGGAGTTTTTGTGTTATACTATTAAACAAAAATAGCTTATTTAAATTGATTTAAACAGTTATTTAAATTGATTTGGATCATTATATTTGATTGACAAGGAGGAGACCGGTATGAAAGCTCTGATCGTTGTGGACATGCAGAAGGATTTTATAGATGGTGTGCTGGGGACCAAAGAGGCGGTAGCCATCGTTCCCGCCGTAAAGAAGAAGATTGAAGAATATCGCAAGAGAGAAGATATGGTGATCTTTACACGGGACACCCACGGAGAAGACTATCTCCAAACGCAAGAAGGCAAGCGGCTTCCGGTGCCTCACTGCATCAAGGATACGCCGGGCTGGAAGATTTCATCCAAGCTGAAGGTGGGAAAGAGCCAGATCATCGACAAGCCTACCTTTGGGTCCTATGAGCTGGTGGACAGGCTGTGGGAGCTGAATGAAGAGAGCCCACTGGAATCCATCGAGCTAGTGGGACTTTGCACGGACATCTGCGTCATCACCAACGCCATGCTGCTGAAGACCAGATTTCCTGAAACTCTGGTGACAGTGGACGGCAGCTGCTGCGCAGGCGTCATGCCGGAGACTCACGAAACGGCGCTGAAGGCAATGGAGATGTGTCAGATCGAGGTCAAATAGAGGGCCGCATCAAGAATCGAGAATCAAGACCGAATAACAGATAAAGTCAAAAAAGATAAAGTGTGAAAGCAGGTAAAAGGAATGGAATTTCATGCAGAACAGGTAAAAAATGATATCGTCAAATGGATAAAAGACTGGTTCGAGGAAAACGGCAAGGGCTGCAAAGCTGTCGTTGGTCTTTCCGGCGGCAAGGACAGCTCCGTGGTGGCGGCCCTCTGCGTAGAGGCGCTGGGAAAAGACAGAGTGCTGGGCGTCATGATGCCCAACGGAGAGCAGTTCGATATTGACGTATCCTATAAGCTGGCGGAGCATCTGGGCATTGAAAGCAAGGTCATCAATATCAAGGATGCCTATGAGGGGATGGTCGTCCAGTTAAAGGAGAATTTTGGCAGCTTTGAAGGGCAGGCGAAGATCAACCTGCCGGCGAGACTGAGGATGTCGGCGCTTTACGCTGT
The DNA here is from genome assembly GCA_030526925.1 of Bacillota bacterium. Taxonomy (GTDB): domain Bacteria; phylum Bacillota; class Clostridia; order Peptostreptococcales; family Anaerovoracaceae; genus Lentihominibacter. The sequence continues at coordinate 12,948 of JAUNBU010000023.1, forward strand.
GTCTCAGACGGTCAACGGCAGGGTGGCAAACACCTGCAATCTGTCAGAGGACTGGGTAGGCTACGCGACGAAATACGGCGACGGGGCAGGGGATTTCAGCCCGCTGTCACATCTGACGGTGCAGGAAGTAAAGGCTGTAGGCAGGGCATCAGGCTTGCCGGAGCTTTTCGTGGAAAAGGTTCCCATCGATGGTCTCTGCGGCATGACGGACGAAGAAAACATGGGCTTCACCTATGCCGTGCTGGACCGTTACATCAGAGAAGGCCTTTGCGAAGACCCGGAAACCAAAGCAAAGATAGACAGGATGCACAGAGCTAATCTCTTTAAACTGCAGCCAATGCCAGCCTTTCCATATGAAGGACCGGTACATGGAGCATAAGAAGCAGGAAGCATAGAGAGACAGCATAGAAAAAATGAAGCAGAATCGCAGCAATAAATACAATTTAATGATCGGAATGATGATCGTTTTGATCGCATGCAACCTGAGAGCCCCCATAACCGGTGTAGGCTCTCTTGTTAACGTGATGCGTGACGACCTGGACCTTTCTCCGGGAATGGCAGGTTTTCTGACAACACTTCCTGTACTGGCTTTTGCGGCTGTGTCGCCTGTGGTTTCAACTATGGCAAGAAAGATAGGCGCGGGAAATCTGCTGCTGCTCAGCCTGCTGGTTTTGAACGGCGGGATCTTGATCCGGTCGTTTTGCGGGGATCCGGGGCTGTTTTTCGGCACGGCTGTCATCGGCCTTGGAATCGGCGTGGGCAACGTGCTGCTGCCTGCCGTCATCAAAAGCGAATTTCCTCATAGGATCGCTTTCATGACCAGCCTGTATACAGCGGTGATGCAGGTGGTTTCGGCTGTTTCAACGGCTGTCAGCGTACCTCTGGCCGCTTCCTTCGGATGGAAAGGGGCGCTGCTCCTGTGGATCGTTACGGGTGTGGCGGCGTTTTTCTGTTCCATTCCGGGGAGGCGGCTCACAGTTTCGGAGGCGGCAGAGGCGCCTTTACATAAAGAAGAAGGGCAGGCAGGCGGCAGCCTGTACCGAAAGCCCCTGGCATGGTGGATCACCGCCTACATGGGCGTGCAGTCCTTGCTGTTTTACAGCTTTATCGCCTGGCTTTCGCCTATCATGCAGGATCGAGGGTACGGCGGCACGGAAGCGGGGTATATCCTTTCCGTCTACGTGATCCTGGGCATCATCGGCTCCTGTGCGCTGCCGCTGATGATGGCGAAAAACAGGACCCAATCCGCCACGGGAATCCAGCTGGGAGTGCTGTATCTGGTGGGGATGCTGCTGATGCTTCTGGCAAAGGGGTTTATTCCGGTGATGGCAGGGGTCGTCCTCTGCGGATTTTGTTCGGGCGGCTGTATCAGCTTCGCTATGGCACTGTTTGGACTGCACACTTCCAACGGGCAGGACGCTTCCAAAATCTCCGGCATGGCTCAGTCTCTGGGTTATCTGATCGCTGCCGTCGGACCCGTACTCCTGGGAAAGGTGTACGATCTGGCAGGCGGCTGGTCCGCACCTCTTGTGATCCTGTGCTGCGGAGCAGTGCTTTTGATTTTTATGGGCAAGATCGTCGGACGTGAGGAAATACTGTGAGGAGGACACATGGAAATAAGACCTTTATATAAAAACGACGACCGGCTGGCAGTCAGCCACGTCTATGAAAAAAGCTGGAAATCTGCATACCGGGGGATCGTGCCGGAGCATTTCCTGGAAAGCCTGCCCGAAGGGCGGTGGGCTGATGCTGTGGACAGCTTGCAGATGCATTCACTGGTGCTTTTGGACGGAGAGAATATCGTCGGCACCTCCGGCTATTGCGCATCCAGGTTTCCGGACAGGGCAGGCTGGGGCGAGATCGTCTCCCTTTACCTTTTGCCTGAGTATATGGGAAAGGGCTATGGAAAGGCGCTTCTGGCGGCTGCCATGGAAAAGCTGGCGCAGATGGGGTTTTCGGATGTGTTTCTGTGGGTGCTGGAGGAAAACATACAGGCTAGGGGATTTTACGAAAAGCAGGGCTTTCATGCCAGCGGCAAAGGGATGGATGACGTTATCGGCGGAAAGAAGCTGCGGGAAGTGGAGTATATCAAATCGGGAATTTGTGTGGAGGTGTTAGCATAGATGAAAAGATATATTGCATTTTTGCGAGGTATCAATATAAGCGGCAAAAACAAAGTGTCAATGGCAGAATTAAAGCAGGGCTTTGAAAGACTTGATTATACAGATGTCAAAACCTATTTGAACAGCGGTAATGTGATTTTTTCAAGTGATGAAGCCGATACAATCAAGACTACAAGCCGGATTGAGGAAATGATTAAAAATCAGTTTAGTTTAGATATTCCTGTTTTTGTCATATCAAAGGAAGAACTTGAGGACATTTTATATCATGCGCCCGACTGGTGGGGAGATGAAAGTAAGGAGATTTATGACAATCTAATCTTTATCATGCCACCTGCTACATTCAAAGATGTATATAACAAAATCGGAGAGCCTAAAGAGGGATTAGAAAAGATAGAGGAATACAAAGAAACTGTATTCTGGTCTTTCAGCCGGAAAGATTATCAAAAAACAAACTGGTGGTCTAAAACAGCAAGCGCAAATATCGGCAGTAAATTGACGATAAGAACGGCGAATACAGTTAGAAAAATAGTCGGTATGTAATTGTTTTTTTAAATTCCAGTTTATAATAAAACTGTTCTACAAAAATATTTAAAGAAATCGAGATTTTGAGGAGTAACGAAAAATGGCAATTTCAAATATAAATGCAATTATCAGCGATGATATCAATAAAGTTTGGGACATTGTTTTAGCGGTTGATAAATATAACACATGGCGAAGCGATTTGAGCAAGACGGAAATAATAAATGACGAACAATTTATTGAATACACAAAAGACGGATATGCCACGACTTTTACAATCACTCTTGTTGAACCATATAAGCGTTGGGAATTTGATATGGAAAACAGCAATATGAAAGGTCATTGGATCGGTATCTTTACAGAGAAAGGAAATGAGACGCAAATTGATTTTACAGAAAATGTGACACCTAAAAAGTGGTTTATGAAACCTTTTATAAAAACCTATTTGAAGAAGCAACAAAAGCAATTTGTTCTGGACTTAAAGAAAGCATTGGAATAACAACTTTAACTTTATAGCGCTGGAAAATCGGGATTTGATGAGGAGATGAAGCATGTGAAGCAGAACAAAATAATTTTAGGAAGCTTATGTGCCTTGGGATGCGAAACACTCTTTGGACTTAGCTATATATTCACGAAAACAGCAACACAAAATGCAAGTCCATTTGCATTATTAGGATGGCGTTTTTTGGTTGCAGTAGTGATTATGAGCATTTGTGTTGCAATGGGATTGGTTAAAGTAAATCTGAAAGGAAAATCTTTGAGACCGCTTTTGCTTGTCGCATTGTTCAGTCCATGTATATATTTCATTGGAGAGACAATAGGAATCAGCCATACAACTGCATCTGAAAGTGGTGTTTTTCTTGCTTGCATACCAGTTGCATCATTGATTGCATCTACATTGATTCTGAAAAAGAGACCATCAATAATGCAGGTTGTTGGAATATTGATTACATTAGCAGGTGTAATGCTTACGATTTTTGCAGTTGGTGCATCATCAAGTTTGTCGATTGTTGGATATTTATTTTTGTTTGTGGCAGTTGTATCATATGCCCTATATAGTGTATTTGTCGAGAAAGCTACTGCTTATACTGAAACAGAAATTACCTTTGTCATGTTGGTTGTTGGGGCAATTGTTTTTGGATTACTGGCAGTATGCGATGCAGTGTTAAATGGAACAGTGATAGAACTCATTAGATTACCTTTTAAGGAAAACTCATTTGCAATAGCTGTTCTGTATCAAGGAATTGGTTGTTCCATATTAGCATTCTTTTTATCTAATGTGGCTATCGCAAAGATTGGTGTAAACAAGACATCCTCATTTATTGGAGTTGCAACTGTTGTTTCTATCATTGCAGGGGCATTATTACTTAAAGAGGAATTTTCAACATATCAGATTGTAGGAGCAATTGTGATTATTATAGGAGTATATACAGCAAATTCTAAGGTAAAGAATAAATAAAATTCCAGTTTGCCGGAGAGTTGCATCAAGGGATAAATCGGAATTTCAGGAGGTGTATGACCATGAAGGAAATGATTGCATACTGCGGGCTGGACTGCGAAAAGTGCGACGCATATCTTGCAACGATCAATGATGACCAGGCGTTACGGGAGAAAACGGCAAAATTGTGGACGGAGCTGAACAATGCGCTCATTTTGCCTGAACATATCAACTGTGAAGGTTGTCGTGTTGACGGTGTCAAAACTGTATACTGCGATAGTCTCTGCGCTATCCGGCAGTGTGCGCTGAAAAAGGGTGTGGCTACATGCGGTGATTGTTCGGACCCGGAAAAATGTCAGACCGTTGGAATGGTTATCTCAAACAATCCCGACGCTCTGAAAAATCTGAAGGGATAGACTACATATGTGTATAACAGAAAGGCACACAAGCATTATTTTAATGCGAAATTATTTGAAGTATGACACAATATACAGTAAAATGTATTTAATAAAAGGGGTTTCATGAAGGAGGGAGGTAATGACAATGACAAATCAAATTTATTCCGTTCCCGAAATCAAAAATATATTGCTGCCAATATTCAGCCGATACGAAATAAACAAAGCGATTCTATTTGGTTCATATGGTAAACATACGGCGACGGAAAACAGCGATGTGGATCTGTTGGTAGATAGTGGCCTACACGGGTTGAAATTTATTGGCTTTTCTGAAGATGTCCGCACAGCATTGGATAAGGACATTGATATTTTTGATATTACACACATTGAGCCAGCTTCCCGTATTGAAGATGAGATCAAGAATACAGGGGTGATATTATATGAAAAATGATGTTATTGTAAAAAAGGCAATTGGATATACTGAAAAAATAATCGCCTCCTCTAAATGACAGAGGAGGTATTCTTGTTTAGTCGAAATGATATAATTTGAAAAAACAAATCGAAAGTTGTGTGGATTTCTCCTGTCCATTCTACGGAGCGTTGATTGTCATTCAAAGTGTTCCGTAGTATTCTTGTGTTGAAAGAGAGGACACACTTATGAAGTTTACGCCTATTGATTTGCAAACCTGGCCTCGTGGGCAAATGTTTTACTATTTTTCAAAAATGGCTCCCACTGGATATTCATTAACAGTTAATGTTGATATAACCGAACTAAGACAAACGTTGAAGGAAGCGGGATTGAAGTTCTTTCCAGCCTATTTGTGGCTTGTTACCAAAAATCTGAACCGTCAAACAGAATTCAAGGTTGCCGAAAAAGACGGTGTGCTTGGGTTCTATGATACGCTGACTCCTTTGTATGCCAATTTTCACGAGGATGACCACACATTTTCTTTGATGTGGACTGAATATACTGACTGCTTTTCGAAGTTTTATCAATCCTACATTGATAATCAGAGTACCTTCGGTAATATTCATGGAGTACTTTGCCAGCCTAAGACTCCGCCTCCTACAAATGCTTATACTGTTTCGTGCATCCCATGGGTTGATTTTACGCATTTCGCTATACACAGTTATGAGAATGCACCTTATTATTTTCCTTCTGTTGAAGCTGGAAAGTTCATTGAACAAGAGGGACGGATATTAATGCCATTTTCAATTACATGTCACCATGCCACTACAGATGGATATCATGTAAAATGCTTTATCAAAACTTTGCAGGATGATATAAGAGATTTCAAGTTATATCTGTAAATCCCAGAAGAGAATGAAAGAGGACAATGATAACTGGCGAGGATCAGCGATGGAAAATCAATAGCAACAATTCCAGTTTATCTTGCGCCCTCAATAGCGTCCCGCCACACGGCGAGGGCGCTTTTTACTACCCAAAATCATAAAGGAGGCGTTCCCATGCCCATCATCGCAACCGGTCAAATCAGCATCGTAGATCT
>JAUNBU010000199.1 GCA_030526925.1 Bacillota bacterium
TTTCTCGGATCGTCTTCCGGGATTCCGGCTTCAACCTTACCTACCAGGTCAGCGCCTACGTCAGCAGCCTTGGTATAGATACCGCCGCCTACCCTTCCGAACAGCGCCATGGATGATGCGCCCAGACCGAAGCCCGTCACGCACTGCATTACCGTACCAAGATTGAGAACACAGAGAACGATTCCCAGACCCAGAAGTCCCAGTCCTGTCACAGCAAGACCCATGACTGCGCCTGATCTGAAGGCGATCTTTAACGCCTTGTTCATTCCTGAATCCTTGGCAGCGCTTGCCGTTCTCACGTTACCCAGGGTTGCAACCTTCATTCCGAAGAATCCTGCCAGTACGGACAGCAATGCGCCGAATACGTACAGGATACCTGTGGTCAGATTGATAAAAATTGCAATAAGTGCGAACAGTACAACGATCACGATGATCATGGTCTTGTACTCTCTCGAAAGAAATGCCATGGCTCCTTCTCTGATATAGCCGGCGATCTCCTTCATTCTGTCAGTCCCCTCGTCTGCCTTACTGATCCAGAAAGCCAGACCTATGGCTACTGCCAGTCCAATAATTGCCGCAACAACGGCAACAATTGCTAAAACATTCATTTGATGATACCTCCCTCTCGCATCCAACACGATGATAAGAGGCGTCAAAGACACCTCTTAGTAAATGTTTGTGATACGAAATATAAATAATAAATTAAAAACTACTCCAATGCTACCAGCACCAGTGAAATGATGATGAACAGCGCTGCTGCGCCTGTAGCGATCTTGCTCAGGATACCGTCGTACCCCTGACTCTTTCTCTTGCCAAAAAGCTGCTCGGCGCCGCCTCCGATGGAGCCGGACAATCCTGCGCTGTTGCTGGACTGCAGCAAAATGCTGATGATCAATATGATACTCACCAGTGCAAGCACTATTTTAAGAGCTATACTCATTTCTTACCCTCCTTGTACTTTAACCACTAGAGTGTATCACAGTGCTTGTCAAAAATCAACGATTTTAGTGCCTTATTTTTTGTTAAATTATTATTAATTTATTTCTTCTTTATGTTGTAAAATGCATCTTTCCCGGCATACTGCCCCGCTGCATCCAAAAGCTCTTCGATCCGCAGCAGCTGGTTGTATTTAGCGATACGATCCGTCCTGGAAAGGGATCCCGTCTTGATCTGTCCCGCATTGAGCCCCACTACGATATCGGCAATGGTGGTATCTTCAGTCTCCCCGCTTCTGTGGGAAACAACTGCCGTGTATCCCGCCTTCTTAGCCATTTCAATGGCATCAAAGGTCTCTGTCAGCGTTCCGATCTGGTTCACCTTGATCAGAATGGAGTTGGCGATGCCCTTCTCTATACCTTCCGCAAGACGCTGGGTGTTGGTAACGAACAGGTCGTCTCCTACCAGCTGGATCCTGTCACCCAGCTTTTCGGTCAAGTGCTTCCAGCCCTTCCAGTCGTCTTCTGCCAGACCGTCCTCGATGGAAACCACAGGGTATTTGTCGCAGAGCATCTCATAGTAAGCGACCATTTCCTCTGCCGTTCTGTTCACCCCTTCTCCCGTCAGCTCGTAGATATCCTTTTCTGCATTGTAAAACTCGCTGGCTGCCACGTCCAGGGCGATCTTTACATCGTCTCCCGGCTTGTATCCTGCCTTTTCGATGGCTTCGATGATCACGGCGATGGCTTCTTCATTGGTGGAAAGGTTAGGAGCGAACCCGCCCTCATCACCTACTGCCGTGTTCATGCCCTTGCCTTTGAGAACGCTCTTCAGGTTATGGAAAACCTCCGCACCCATTCTCAGGGCTTCTCTGAAGCTCTCTGCGCCTACCGGCATGATCATGAATTCCTGGATGTCAACCGTGTTGTCCGCATGGGACCCGCCGTTTAGAATATTCATCATCGGCGTCGGCAGCACCTTCCCGTTAACACCGCCCAGATACTGGAACAGCGGTAATCCCAATGATTCTGCCGCTGCCCTTGCCGTCGCCATGGAAACTCCAAGAATAGCGTTGGCTCCCAGCTTGCCTTTATTAGGCGTACCGTCCAGCTCGATGAGCATCTTGTCAAGACCTACCTGATCGAAGGCATCCCAGCCCAGGATCTTGTCTGCGATGATATCATTTACGTTTTCTACAGCCTTCAGCGTGCCCTTTCCAAGGTATCTTGCCTTGTCTCCGTCCCTCAGTTCTACCGCTTCATGAACTCCGGTAGATGCTCCCGATGGCACGATAGCTCTACCGATGGAGCCGTCCTCCAGCAGTACTTCCACCTCTACGGTAGGGTTGCCTCTGGAATCCAAAACTTCTCTTGCGATCACATCTTCAATATAGGACATTTCTTTTCCTCCTCGTCATCTTAATTCTTTAATATCTAAACAGGTTGCTTTTGACCACTAAAAATCTATGATCTCCATGAAATCTCCGGCCTTTAGGCTGGCGCCGCCAACCAGGGCTCCGTCTATCTCATCCATGTTCATGATCTCCGTAGCATTGGCAGGCTTGACGCTGCCGCCGTACTGGATGATCACCTGATCTGCCGTATCCTCGTCATAGAGACCGATCAGCGTATCTCTTATAAACGCGCACATTTCCTCTGCCTGCTCCGGCGTCGCCGTCCTGCCGGTGCCGATGGCCCAGATGGGCTCGTAGGCGATGACCAGCCTGGCAATATCAGCAGCACCGATCTGGTCAAGGTCCGCTTCAAGCTGCGCCTTCACAACATCGAAAGCCTTTCCTGCATCCCGTTGTTCCAAACTTTCCCCTACGCAAAGAATCGGTCTGATGGGCCCTTCAAACAGCTTCCTAAGCTTCAGATTCACCGTCTCATCCGTTTCAGCGAAATATTCCCGCCGCTCCGAATGACCTACTATACAGAAGTCAACTCCTATTTCCTCAAGCATGGCAACGGAAATCTCTCCCGTATATGCCCCTTCATCTGCAAAGTGGACGTTCTGCGCTCCCACCTTGATGGACGTTCCGTCAAAGCATTCTTTCAGGAGCGCCAGATCTGTAAAGGGCGCACAGATGGCTGCCTGTACGTCCGTGTCTTTATAAAGCTTTTTGAACTCCTCGGCAAAAGCCTTTGCCTCTGCTTTGGTTTTGAACATTTTCCAGTTCCCTGCGATCAGTGGTATCCTCATTCTTTGTCCTCCAATTATTTATCCTCCAGACAGGCGAT
>JAUNBU010000200.1 GCA_030526925.1 Bacillota bacterium
AGAACTGTCGTCATCACAAATATAATAATAGATTTTTTCATAATCAATGACTCCTTTATGATCATATGCTTTCTCTCAGCATCAGCTCATTTGATCTACAGCCTTTCTGATACGGTCCGCCCTGTAATCATATTTTTCCTTTACGATCTCGATCAAGGATCTGCCGGACCTTTCTATGTCCTCCACGCTCAAATCATCTATGATCTCACCCTTTCTTATGAGGATCGCCCTGTCGATATAGTCTGCGATCTCCTCGATCAGATGGGTGGAAATGATCACCGTCTCATCCTCATCCAAAACACTTACCAGGACTTCATAAAAGTCCTCTCTGTTGAACACATCGTTTCCGGCGAAAGGTTCATCCATGAATACGTATTCGGCTCCCTGGCTGATGGCCAGCACCACTTCAAACTGGTTCTGCTGCCCCAGACTGAATTGGCTGATTTTCTTATCGGTGGGCAGCTCGAAGAATTCCATCAGAGCTTCATATCTTTTTTCGTTAAAGGATGGAAACTGCATCTTATAAAACCATTTGTGGTCATCTGCAGTAATGGACGGGAAGAAGGAATGATCGCCGGTCGCAAAAGAAAGCTTTGATATATTCTTCTCATCTATCTTTTCCCCATCAAGTGTGATTTCGCCTTCGAATTTCAAAAATCCCATGATGCATTTCATCAATGTGGTTTTCCCTGCTCCGTTAGACCCGAAAAGACCGATCACCTGTCCTTTGGGGATATGGATATTACAATTAGAAACAGCGACCTTTTCCTTGGACTTCAGCCCGCCCTTTTCCTTGTATTTCTTAGATACGTTTTTGACCTCGATCATTTTCCGCCCTCCCTAAAATGGTAGAATATGTGATAGATAATCCGAATAAAGTGCGATGTCAGGTGTTGCGAAAACATACAGACAAAAATCGACCAGGGTCTGCACCACCATGATCACCGCTATGGCAAGTGCCTGTATCCCGGGAACCACCCAAATGGTCCTGTGATACTCTTTTCTGTCAGGCAGCCTCTTCATAACGTACACGCTCTTGGTCTTCTTATTGTAGTATTCGTAGTTCCAATAGGCCTGAAGGAAGAGGACAAGCAAAATGCCCAGAATGTATCCGTAGTATGTGTGTTCCTGCAGATCCCAGAAGTAAGGCATCCTCACGCCGGGATCTATTGTTATTCCTTTGATGCTGTCCTCTATTTCATTTAACTGTGTAAGGTATTTGCCATAGAAAAGCACATGCTCGGCGATACCGATGAAAATACAGACACCGAAGAAGAAGTTGACTCTCTCCAAGTTGATTCCCAGGGGCATAAATCTGCGTCTCAGCCTGCCCAAATCGAATTTCTTCAACCCTTTTCCCTCATCATCTCCCGCAATTCTGCCGTACCGCTGAAGAGTGGATACCTCAGGTGATGATGTGCCATAAGCTTCAGCTGAACTGATCACTTCATCGTAGACGCTCTCGTCATATTCCGTGCTGTCCATGTCCACGATCCCCTCGTATTTATTGACCTTGAAAGGATCGCCCTTAGGGCGCTTCTCTCTTGATATCACATCCCCCAGAGAAAGTACAGCGTAAAGAACAACGATCAGCATAGCTATGAGTATGTAGCTGTTCTCTGAGGCATTGGTCCAAACGAGAAACATGGAAGCGATCACCAGTACTACTCCTACCGACGGCGTCCCGTTATGCCAGCTCAAATAGCATGATCTGGCACAGTCGCCGGCTAAAGCCAGCATGGCTGCCGCATTAAAGGCGATCATTATGGGATGCGCTATCGGGATCAAAGCATGCCCTATTTCGGTCCTCAGCAAGCCCAGGGCAAGCTTGGCATCGATCCCTGTGGCGCCTGACATGGTCAGTCCCATCTTCCCGATGGCGTATAGAGAAGCAATCGCCACGCCCCAGAATATGAGGATCATGGCAAGGTAGTAGATGAATATGGTGAGATAAGATGCGATCGGCGATAGGTGCAGTCTTCTCATGGTGTATCCGGTAGTTGAAGCCGTTGATTTCAGGGATTTTTTCCCGTTCAATGAGCTTGCCACGGATAACAACCCCAGCAGATTCGCGGCAATAAACAACAAGACAGCCCACATTCCTCCGAAAGCACGTTCCATGAGCATATAGGAGCCGGCCTCTTGAGAATCGCCGACTCTCAACAAGAAGATCGCCAAGAATCCCAGCGGGATGGCGGCTGCAATAAGCAAGAGCTTTTTATGGCTCGCTCTGTTGTATAAGAAAACCAAAGATAGATATCTATTCAATCGGATGACCTCCCAACTCATGATAGGGTGATTCGTTGCTATAGAATGATTACACCCCCCCCCACATGGAATTTTCAACATTAATTTTTTTTGAGTATCTTTTGAGGTTTGGCATTCAAGCCATTTAAGCCATGATTCCCGAAATCACAAAAAACATTAAAGAGGCTGTTTCCAACCCCTTTAATCCCCCTGCAAATTATTCACTCCCGTTTATGTATCCATGTTTAAGCCGCTCAACTTTTCCATATCGAGTTTCATTATGGCAAGTTGTCTCTGCATCGTTTTGATTTTGGAGTTAAGCATTTTGAAACTTGTATTTTTATTTTCATAAAGCCTCATGCATCCTTCTATGACAATATCGATCCTTGGACATAAATCGTTTTCCATCGTCATTTTCATGATCCTGAGGTCCTCTGCCCCCGCATCCAGCTTCTTTTCAACTCCATCAAGTCTGGCTTCAAAACCCTCCATTCTGGCCTCGAACGAATCGAATCTGTCGTTGAGTTTCGCCAATTCAGCGATTACAATTTTTTCAAAATTCTGTTCCATAATTAGTCTCCTTTCCCTTTGCATGATAATTATATCATGCCCCTCTTACCATAAACAAGAATGAATAAAATACATATTTGTAAGGATTTCCTGCAGGATTTTATTGGGATTTTTTGTATTATATACCATTTTAAAAAATATGTCAAGTAAGTTATTTTTAGATATTATTATTCCTTCCCCTTTTCTAGACGAGTCATCAGCAAAGAACTAATAAAAAAAGTAAAAAAAATGGATTTAACCATAAAAAAAGATGGAAAATTCATCGCAAACGTACTATAATACCTGACTTTCGGGATTGAAAGAAAAAAATAGTGCTAAGCCAAGATTCA
>JAUNBU010000201.1 GCA_030526925.1 Bacillota bacterium
TTCACAAAACTTTCACGGTTGAAAAGCGGTCTTTTGTTGATTTCACAGGCTCCAGTTGATATAATGGTCTGTGATGTGAAAGGAGCAAAGGATGGGAAACGACAGAGACGATACACGATATAGAAGCAGAAGTCGCAGTTCGAGGACAGGCAGCACATCAGGGAACAGACAGAACACCAGCAATGAACAGCGTGCTAAAGAGCAGGCTTATCAAGAATATTTGGCAATGCGGGAGAACAGAGGCAGCCGGGGAAACTATGTAAAGGACGATACCATGTACGGGGCCTACTTTCCCAGCAATCGCTCAGGTGCATCCGAAAGCAAAAAGTACTCCGAAAGAAGCCGCTCTGCAGGAAGAAGCGAGAGGGGTCAAAGCTCGTATGGCGACGGACACCGAGCAGAGAAATCCCACGGCAGCTTGATCGACAACACTCCTTACGGCGCATCGGATATGCGGCGCAAAAGCAAGGAAGAGTTGGAACGAGAGCAGTATCTGAAAGAGCGTGCTGAGAAGAAACAGGAACGGCAGCAGATCGCCAGGCAGGGCAGGAAAAACAAGGATGACTCGGATAAACCGACAAGAGTTGAGAGAAAAGCCGACAGGAAAGCGCGGAAGAAAAAGAAGAATGGTAGAGGGCTGAAAATCGCCCTAATCGTAACGCTGATCCTCGTCGTAGGAATAGGCGGAACCATCGCAGCAGGGCTCACGGTGGTGAAAAACACACTGGACAACGTAGGTCGGGTGACCTTGGATCCTGATCTGATCGGAATCGATCCACAGGTAGACGAGGAACTGAAGAACTACAGAAACATAGCTCTTCTGGGAATCGATGCCAGGGATATGAGTGATGATACCAATGTGAGAAGCGATGCAATCATAGTTGTCAGCATCAATAAAGAAACCAATGAGATCAAAATGTTTTCCGTATTTAGGGATACCATGCTCCACTTGGGAGACGACGTGGGGCTGGATAAGATCACCCATGCCTATTACTACGGGGGACCGACCAAGGTACTCTACACCCTGAACAAGAATCTTGATCTGAATATCAAAGAAGTAGTGGTGGTCAACTGGAAGTCGGTGGCCGACACGGTGGATGCTTTGGGAGGTCTTGACATCGAAATTCAGGAATCGGAGATCTCGGAAATGAACAAGTACATCCAGGATACCTATAACAACATCGGCGGTTCCAACGAGAAGATCGAGGCTGCCGGGATGCAGACCCTCAACGGCAACCAGGCTGTTACATACGCCAGGATCAGAAAGGATGCCACCACGGGGGACTACAGAAGAAACGAGAGAATGAAGATCGTGGTTCAGGCAGCCTTTGAAAAAGCAAAGGCCATGAAGCCGCAGACGCTGCGGCAGATCTCCAACGAGATCTTGCCGGAAATCAAGACCAACATGTCGTCGGCAGATATGATGGGAATGATTTTGAAGCTCAACGCATATTCTATGACAGATAGCGAGGGTTGGCCGTATGATGTAGGAAGTTGGAGCGGTAACGGCTGGTTCGGACCGCCGGTGACGCTTCTTAGTAACGTGACCCAGCTGCACGAGCAGTTCTTCGGGCAGGCAGGCTACACGCCGACCCAGGATGTTCAGGATATCAGTTCGAATATTTCCCGAAAGACAGGACTGTATTAGAAAGGTATTATTTATGAAAGAAAAGCTATCGCTTTTGATCCTTTTTGGGGGTGCATCCTCGGAACACGAGGTTTCACGTGTTTCAGCGTCCTCCGTTCTGGAGCACATAGACGACGAGAAATACCATATCAATACCATCGGCATCACAAAGGAGGGGAACTGGTTTTTAACGAGTTCCCCTGCTGTTCGTATTTGCGATGGCTCCTGGGAAAAGGACGAAAGCAACAAAAAGGCGGTCATTTTGCCGGACAGGGACGAAGGTGGCGTCCTGATCCGGGAAAAGGACGGGCGTTTCAGCAGACTACCCGTGGACGTGGTCTTTCCCGTTCTTCATGGAAAGAACGGCGAGGACGGCACCATGCAGGGCCTTTTACAGATCGCAGGACTGCCCTTCGTCGGCGCAGGGACTACGGCTTCTGCGGCATCCATGGATAAGGCTATCACTAAGGCAGTGGTGGAGCAGGCATGCAACGTGAATCAGGCAAAGTGCTACGTGGCGCACAAGAAGGCCTTTGAAAAAGATCCCGGGCGGGAGTCAGACGCTATCGTAGAGTTCTTCGAAGAGGAATTCCCGCTGTTCGTAAAGCCGGCAAACGCCGGTTCCTCCGTAGGTATCACCAAGGTAAAGGCAGAGGAAGCCTTAGAGGAAGCCCTAAAAGTAGCCTTTGCAGAAGACAGCAAGGTTGTGGTGGAAGAAGCCATCGTGGGTCGGGAACTGGAGGTTGCCGTTCTGGGGAATGAACAGCCCAAGGCATCCTGCATCGGTGAGATTTTCCCCGCCAACGAATTTTACGACTACAACGCCAAGTATGAAAACCAGGGATCAAAGACAGCCGTGGTGACCGATCTTGATCCGGAAAAGGAACAGGAAATACGAAATACGGCGCTGCGGGTCTACGAAGTCATGGGCTGCAGGGGTCTTGCGAGGGTGGACTTTTTCCTGAAGGAAAGCGGCAAGGTGATCTTCAACGAGATCAATACGCTGCCGGGCTTCACACAGATCAGCATGTACCCAAAGCTGTGGGAAGCATCCGGGCTGCCATACAGTCAGCTGATAGATGAATTGATCCGGCTGGCGCTTGAGGGAGAAAACAAATAGGTCATAGACCATACATATGGATCAAATAGATGAGAAACGAGGAGAAGACAAATGGCAAAGGAAAAAATAAATTTTGAAGACGAGCAGGTAAAGCTGTGTTACCGGCACACCACGTCACACATCATGGCGCAGGCGGTAAAGAAGCTGTGGCCTGATGCCAAGCTGGCCATAGGGCCGGCCATCGACAACGGATTTTACTATGACTTTGATATGGAGCACAAGCTGAACGATCAGGATCTGCTGAAGATCCAGAAGGAAATGAAGAAGATCATTCAGGCCAACTATCCGCTGGAGCGGTTTGAGTTGCTGCGTGATGAGGCAATCAAATTCATGGCGGACAAGGGGGAAGACTATAAGGTGGA
>JAUNBU010000202.1 GCA_030526925.1 Bacillota bacterium
GCAGGCGTCTGCAAGTCCATGGTGAAATTCATCATCGACATCGATGCTTGTAAGCGCTGCAGCATCTGTAAAAAGAATTGTCCTACCGGCGCTATTTCCGGAGACAAGAACACTCCATTCGTTATCGATCAGGATAAATGCGTTAAGTGTGGCGTTTGTATGGAAAAATGTCCGTTCAAATCCATCCTCAAGAACGCGTAAGAAGGAGGCTGCATAACAATGAACAAAGTAAGCGTAACGATAGACGGCATCAAATTATACGTGCCGGAAAACTATACTATCCTGGAGGCAGCAAAGGAAGTCAACATCAACATTCCTACCCTCTGTTTCCTGAAAGATGTAAACGAGATCGGCTGCTGCCGTATGTGTATCGTAGAGGTAAAGGGCGCCAAGGCTCTTCAGGCTGCCTGCGTACACCCTGTTTCCGAGGGCATGGAGGTGTTCACCCATACTCCTGCCGTAATGGAAGCCAGGAAGGTGAACCTGGAGCTGATACTTTCCAACCACAACTCCAGATGCCAGACATGTACCAGAAGCTGGATGGACTGTGAGCTGCAGGCTCTCGCCAACAAGCTGTCGGTGGATACTGTACGATTCGAAGGCGAGCAGAAGCGTCTGCCGCTGGACATCGGTACCTCCATCGTAAGGGATCCCAACAAGTGTATCCTTTGCAGAAGATGCGTCAGCGCATGTAAGAACATCCAGACGGTAGGCGTCATAGACGTTGTAAACAGAGGCTTCAACACCCAGATCGCATCACCTTTCGGCATTTCCCTGGCAGATACGCCATGTGTCAACTGCGGTCAGTGCATCAACTACTGTCCTGTAGGCGCTCTCCATGAAAAGAGCGACGTTGACAAGGTATGGGAAGCAATCCACGATCCGAGCAAGCACGTGGTGGTACAGACGGCTCCGGCAGTGAGAGTCGCTCTGGGAGAAGACTTCGAAATGAATATCGGAACTCCTGTAACGGGCAAGATGGTAACTGCCCTGAGGATGCTGGGCTTTGACAAGGTGTTCGACACTGATACGGGTGCAGACCTGACCATCATGGAGGAAGGCGCCGAGCTTATCGACAGAATACGAGGCGGCGGCAAGCTTCCGCTGATAACATCCTGTTCACCGGGCTGGATCAAGTTCTGCGAGCACAACTACCCTGATATGCTGGGGCATCTGTCCTCATGTAAATCCCCGCACCAGATGTTCGGGGCTATACTGAAGACTTACTATGCGGAAAAGAACGGCATCGATCCTAAGGACATCGTGGTGGTTTCCATAATGCCTTGTACCGCTAAGAAGTTCGAGGCAGCAAGACCTGAGATGCAGGTAGACGGACTGGCAGATGTAGATGTGGTACTCACCACCAGAGAGCTGAGCAAGATGATCTTTGACATCGGTATCGAGTTCCCTGACCTGGGCGATTCCGACTTCGACGATCCGTTCGGCGGCGCTTCCGGAGCCGGAGCTATCTTCGGTGCGACAGGCGGCGTTATGGAAGCGGCTCTGAGAACGGTTTCCGATCTGCTGACAGGCGGCTCTGCGGACAACTTCGAATATGAAGATGTTAGAGGTCTTGAAGGCATCAAGATCGCAAATCTGCAAATCGGCGATCTGAAGGTGAGAGCTGCAGTAGCCCACGGGCTGGGCAACGCCAGAAAGCTGATGGATGCCATCAAGGCAGGTGAGCAGTTCCACTTCGTAGAGATCATGGCATGTCCCGGCGGATGCGTCAACGGAGGCGGTCAGCCATTGCAGCTTTCCGATGTAAGAAACTGGATAGACGTAAGGGCAGAGCGTGCCAAGGGACTTTACAAGGAAGACAGAAATACCTACATCAGAAAGTCCCACAACAATCCGGCAGTCAAGAGGCTCTACAAGGATTACCTGGGCATGGCAGGCGGCAGCAAGTCCCACCAGCTGCTCCACACCCACTATGCGCCTAGAGGAAATTACGAAGACTAAAGAATCTTTTCTAAACCTATTTGTAATACATGAAAACCGGCGGCTTGATCAGCTGCCGGTTTTTGTTTGCAGTTTTTGCTTATTTTGCTTATGGTTTTTATTCCTGCATACGTTTACGGTTACTTTTGAAATCGTCTGCGTGCCAAGAAGGTTACTGCAGCTGCCAGTAATGCTGCCAGTGCCAGCCCGCCAATAAGCCATGGCGAGAAGCCATCTCCTGTCTTCGGACCATCGAAAATGCTCGGTTTATCAGGGTCGTCGGACGGAGCAGGCGGAGCCGTTACGGTCAGTGTTCCGTCCGCAAATTGGAACACGTAGTTCCCGTTGACTGATTCCAGGCTTCCCACGGATGCTGTAATGGGATAGTCGCCTGCCGGAGAATCGGTTTTGGCTGTGGTCTCGTACTGAGGTTTGCCTTTTAATACGTCCGACTCCTTTTCTCCGTTGACGAATCCGGTGATGGTTCCTGTCAGCTGTGGATTTTCCTGACCAAATGTTTTGGTCTTGTTGTCAGCTTTGACTATGAGGGTCGCCGGATCTACCTTCAGCTGTCCTTCCGCTGTGGTGATCTGATAGTTATCTGCTTTAGTGCCGGCCTTCAGCTGATAGGTGAAGGTATTGCTGCTTTCTCCAACATTGGTCTGACTGCCTGTTACAGTATAGTCGGCTCCCTCACCCGATACGAAGCCCTGGTTTTCACCGGTGCTTACGATTACCGTATTCGCAGTAAGAGGCGTGGCATCGTAGATCTTGCTGCCGCTGTCAGAAGTAAGAACCACCGGACGCTTTGATACGACCAGCGTTCCATCCACCGGTTCTGCGAAGGTATAGTTGCCTGTCACATCTTCATCTCCCCGCATAACACAATAGCCTGTGATACGGTTCTCAGCGGTCCCCGCATCGGTGATGCTGCCTTCTACCGTTGCCGTCAGCACGTCTCCCTCTGCCAGGATACCTTCCGTGTAGGTGTACTCATCGTTGGTCAGCGGGCTTCCATCGTATATCTTGCTGTCGCTGCCGGCAGTGATTAGGATGACTTTTTCGGATTTGGTGACGGTCAGCGTGCCGAAGGCCGTCGTAATGTCATAATTGGCTGCCTTGGTGTTTTCATTGAGAGTATAGGTGAACTCGTTGTCGCTGCTGCCT
>JAUNBU010000203.1 GCA_030526925.1 Bacillota bacterium
ACCACGCCGGAACGGCGATGGCGATACAAAGAAGAATACCCGGGCTTGATTTTTTTATAAGTTTCATTTGTCAGATTACCTCGCTTTACTTATGATGCTATTTGTTGCCAAGAAAGATTCTCTTCTGGCTCCCGCTCTATCATACCACCAATTTGGACAATCTGAAATGATATCTTTTATAATTTAAAATTATCTACAGCCTCACGATTTCTGCCATTCGCTTAAATGACAGCCGGTATACCCCATACAGGAATGCGCCCAGCAACACCATAAGACCCAGCTCCATTCCTATCATGGCGATCTCAAACCCTATGAACCGCATATCGTTAAAATAGCACAGCAGCACGGTGAAAATCAAGGTAACGCCACAGCCTGCCACCGCCGGATAGGCGAATATCTTTTGCAGCTGCCCCTTGATGACCCGCCGCTTATACTCCCTGTCCGCGCCAAGCCTTTCCAGATCACCGAACAAAATACGATTGTCCTCTGCGATGGTAACGCTCCTGACGTAATTCATGATCCCGATAGCCACCAGCGAAATGATGGCGATATAGATACACAGCAGCACGTAGATGGATACCATCTGCATGGCATTGACCTTCATCAGCACGGAAAAGTAAGGGGCGTATTTCCAGTCGCCGGTCAGCTGGGTATTTTCCGGGGAAATGTCAATGCTTCCCGCATACCCATATTCCTCCCCTTTTGCCAGCGCCTGCTGTTCCTCGTAGGCGTCGTAATAGGTCATGTGATCCGAAAGAGAAGTTGCTCTCGAAATGTATTCCCTTTGCAGCGCCTCGGCAAAATCATAGGTGTCCATCACATCTTTTACATCGAAGAAGATCATCCTTTCCTTCTCCGATGCTCCAAGACCGGAAGTCATGGCGGCATAATCCTCATCGGAAATCACGAACAGGAAAGGATCGCTCATGGTCGTCATGTTGTCGTATACCTCTGTCCCTCCGTAAGTCATGGTCATAGCCTGCCCAGCCACCGGATTTGTAATTTCCTCCAGGCAATCAGGCGTTATCCAGACACTGGGTTCGTAGCCGTCAGATACCACCGTCTTATACTGCCCCTGCCCTATGGAAAGAGCTTCCTCGGTGGTTCCGGCGATCCGTGCAAAGTCGGATGCAGACACAAATGACGCCAGCTTTTCACGCTCCCTATCGAAGTACTTGTTTGTTTTTTCGGAAAAATCCTTCTCCTGATAGCGTACCATCAGCTGGGCAGCTTCCATCTCCTCATAGGAAGTAATGTCCACCTGATAGTCTTCCGCCATCTTATAAATATCCTCTTCGCCGATCTGCTTCTCTTCTGCAGCAGGAAAATGGAAAGCGCAATCAGCAGGCATCTTATCGGTTCCTGCAAATGCCGAGTTGTAGTACATGACGCCCCAAAATGCGGACAGTAGCATGACGAAAATCAGCAGCGTGGAAACGCACATATTTCTGGTGGTCTGACGTGCTGTAAAACGCATAAGGCTGACGGACACGATATTTTTATAATACTTCTCCGGGTGCTTTCCCTTTTTGGCGCGTCCCACAGCACTGAGCATGAAGAAATACAGCCCTGCCACACAAAGCAGATACGTCCCGTTCCAGACAGTCGGCATTCCGAAATCAAAGAGCCTGACACTGAGAGCGGGCACCGCCATAGCCAGCAGCAGCCCTGCTGCACATAGCGCCATTCCCAGCTTTCCGGTCCAGGGGCGAATTTCTTTGACCATTTCTGTCTTTCGCTGCTGATTAAGGATCTCCATTACGTCGGTCCGTTTCATAAAACGAACGCCGGCAACCAGGACGCATACCATCAGAAACAAGACAAAGACAAGGCTTACCAGCAGCCCTAAAACACTGGGACGATATGCCATCTCCGCCGTGTTAATAACCAGCAGCTGGAAGCCTTTCCATATCAAAAAAGACATGGGCACTGCCCCGGCGATTCCCAGCGCAACGTACTTCAGAATGACCTTTGCCATATCCTTTACGAGAGCCTTTGCAAGATTGCCCTTCTGCTCTCCCAGCGCCAGAAACACGCCCATCTCCCGGCTTTTATAGCGAAAAAACAGGCTGGTACCGTAGACCGTGAATATGGTACAGCCGATGACCGTGACGCCCATCATCAGCGTGCAAAGCTTCCTGGTATCTCCACCTTCCGGCAAAAACTCCTGGACCGTATGGGAAAAGTACATGAACGCGAAAGAGGAAACAAGCAGCACCGACAAGAAGACACAAAGCCCTAAAAGCCGGTACTGTCCCTTCCCATTTTTGCGCAGCCGGGTCATGATCTTATTCATCGTCATCATCATCGCCTCCCAGTCTTCCGATGGTCTCCAGCAGCTCATCCATAAACTCCCTCCTGGAGCCCGTCTTTCTCAGCTCTCCGTACACCATGCCGTCCTTCAGGACGATGACACGGTCGCAGAAGGACGCCGCAAAGCTGTCATGAGTCACCATCAAAATGGTCGCATCCATCTCCTTCTTGCCCTGAAGAAACGCATCGATGACCGCCCTGCACGACTTGCTGTCTAGGTTGCCCGTCGGCTCATCTGCCAGTATCAGAAACGGCTCGTTCATCAAAGCCCTTGCAACCGCTGTGCGCTGCTTTTCCCCACCGGATATCTCCGCCGGATACTTGCTCATGATGCTGTTGATCCCGAACATGCTGCAGATGTTTTTCGCCTTGGTCTCCATCTGGGTGATGGGGCGCTCGGCGATGATCTGCGGCAGACAGATGTTTTCAAAGACGCTGAGTCCGTCCAGCAGCATGAAGTCCTGGAACACGAAGCCCAGCTTCTGATTGCGCACCTTTGCCAGGTTCCTCTGGTTCATTTTCGAAAGGTCTCGCCCCGCCAGCAGGATTTCCCCTTTGTCGTGAGGAATGAAACAGGATACGCAATTGAGCAGCGTGGTCTTGCCGCTTCCCGACGGTCCCATGACCGCTACAAACTCACCCTTGTTTACCTCCAGAGAAATATTTTTCAGGACCGGATAGCTTTGTCTGCCCGTTTGATAGGTCTTAGTCAGTTGATTTACTTTTAGCAATGTACTCGCTCCCTTCCGGCTGCTTATGCTCCTTATGCAAAACACTTTTGCAGATCTGCAGCC
>JAUNBU010000204.1 GCA_030526925.1 Bacillota bacterium
CTGGAATATCGGCTGCCTACCGCAGCTGCCGCCGTATCCATGAATTTCATGATTTCTCCGCCGTGAACATTCCCTGCCACATTGGCCTGGCTCGGCTGCATAACTTGACTCATTACCAATTGGTATCTTTGATCTATCTTCTTTTCCATATGAATTTCCTCCTCATTTTTTACGCTTGCGAATCCAAATACCCTTGCAAAATCAAAACAGCTGCCTGCTTGTCTATGACCTTTTTCCGCTTGCTGCGGCTCACGTCTGCATCTATGAGCACCTTTTCTGCCATGACAGTCGTAAGGCGTTCATCGTAAAATGTGACCGCCACATCTGCCATACCTGCACTGCGCATTTTGTTTTCCAGCATGGTCTTGAACTCGTAGACCTTCTCTGTCTGAGGGCTATCGGTCCCGTCTAGCCGCTTGGGGAGCCCGATGACTACGGTATCGCAGTCGTATTCTTTAATATAGTCCATCACCTTACCGGCGTCCTTGCGGATCCCCACCCTCTCGATGGTAGTTATTCCCTGCGCCGTGATGTTCAGCGCATCGCTGACAGCAACCCCAATGGTCTTATCCCCTACATCCAATGCTATTTTTTTCATGTATCATTACTCCTGTACCTGCTGTGTCGCCTGATTTAACAGCACTTTCTCATGAAAGAACGAGTTTGCTCCAGTGCAGTTCGCCCTTGCTCCACAGGCTTGAATATAGCATACCATATCTTCCCTACCCTTGTCTCTCTTTTTCTGTAAATTTTACTAAAATTGTCGAGTTTACGATTCAGCAGAGCCATCTTCATTCGTCGATGCAGCAGCAACAAAAAACAGCACCGGTTTTCGATGCTGTCATTTTTAATAGTATCCCAGTTCCTCTGGCTAGCTATATGCCATTCAGTTCTGTTTGTCGAAGGACTATTTATTGAGATAGGCTCTGATCAGTTCCTCTACCAGGTCGTCTCGTTCGATTCGTCCCATCACATTACGTGCGTTGTTGTGGCTCGTTATGTAGGAAGGATCGCCGGACAGGATATATCCCACCATCTGGTCGATGGCGTTGTACCCTCTCTCCTCCAATGCGTCGTATACTATATTCAAAATTTCTTCGATGGTTCTCTGCTCCACCCTGTCGAAATTGTCATACATTCTGGTCTGTCTGTCCATAACACTACCTCCCCGGTTTCAGTATAATATAGATTATAACATCAAGAACCATGGAATTACAAGTAAAATACTGTCAACTCCATAAAAATATCACATACTCTTTTGTCTATCCTAACAATTCTTCGGCTTTTGCAAAGGCTGCGCCTACTTTGCTCGGATCTTTAGCACCGGCCTGGGCCATGTCGGCTTTCCCTCCGCCACCGCCACCGGCTGCTGCTGCGATCTCCTTGATCATCTTTCCGGCATGAAGCCCCTGCTGAACCAGATCGTCGGTGAGGGATACCAGGAAAGTGACCTTTCCACCGGAAACTGCCGCGAAGACCATAGCCACGTTCTTATTGTCTGCCTTTATCCGGTCGGAAAGCTCCCGCAAATCGTTGATGTTGAAGTCCTCAAACTCCTTGCAGATCAGCCGGATACCGTTGATTTCCTTAGCATCATCCAAAAGCGTACCAAGACCTTCGCTCATCTGAGCCTTTTTCAGCTCCTCGATTTCCTTCTTTAAAGCCTTTACTTCATCCACCAGTGCTGCGGAACGGTCCGTCATGTTGTCACGCTTGACCTTCAGCGCGTCAGCCGTATCGCTTATGAGAGCTTCGTCCTCAGCATATTTCTGCAAAACGCCCAGCCCGGTAACGGCTTCGATCCTTCTCACGCCGGAGGCGATGCCCGCTTCGCTGATGATCTTGAAAGCACCGATCTGTCCGGAGTTCTTTACATGAGTACCACCACACAGCTCCTTGCTGTAGTTGCCGACGGAAACCACGCGGACCGTGCTGCCGTACTTTTCCCCAAACAGAGCTGTCGCCCCGTCCTTCAAAGCGTCCTTCACCGCCATTTCCTTCGTCTCTACGTCGATAAAATGGCTTATCTTATCGTTTACTATGGTGTCTACCTGCGCTATTTCTTCAGGAGTCATGGCCTGAAAATGGTTGAAGTCGAACCGCAGACCTTCCTTGGTCACCGAGGAGCCTGCCTGTTTTACATGATCTCCCAGAACCTCCTTCAGTGCCTTATGCAAAAGGTGGGTCGCTGTATGATTGGCTGCCGTCCTATTTCGCGTCGGTGCATGGGGCATGCAGACTACTTCATCTCCCGATTTAAGTTCGCCCTTGAGCATTATAACCTTATGGGCAAACACGTTCTGGAATTTGATGACTTCCGTGACTTCTGCCATACCGTCGTCGTTGTAAATGAGCCCCGTATCGCAGGCCTGTCCGCCGCTTTCCGCATAGAACGGCGTCTTGTCCAGCGCGATGCGGCAAGTCTCTCCCTTCTTCACAGAGTTGAGTGGCTTCTGATCCCAGAACAACGCCTTGATAACGCTGTGCTCCACCATGGTGTCGTAACCGGTAAAGACCGTATCTCCCTCAAATACGAAATCTGCCATAGCTTCTTCCCATCCGGCATCTTCCATTTCCTGCTCTGCCTGGGAGCGCTTCTTCTGTTCTTCCATGGCGGCTTCAAAGCCCTCTTTATCAACGGAGAGTCCTGCTTCCTCCAGTATCTCGCTGGTCAAATCTATGGGGAATCCATAGGTGTCGTGAAGCTTGAACGCCTTTTCTCCGCCCAGGACGGTATTGCCTGCCACCTTCATTTCCTCCATGTATTCGCCTATGATCTTCATCCCCTGATCGATGGTTGTCGCAAACTTTTCTTCCTCCACGGCAACGATCTTCTTTATCATCACTCGCCGTTCTTCCAGTTCTGGATACGCCTGGCCGGAAACGTCGATTACTCTGCCGCAAAGCTCCGACAGGAAATCTCCTTCGATGCCGAGAAGACGTCCATGTCTTGATGCGCGCCGGATGATCCTCCGCAGCACGTATTCCCTGCCCTCGTTGCCCGGCAGGATGCCATCGCCGATCATGAAGGTCATGGACCTGAGATGGTC
>JAUNBU010000024.1 GCA_030526925.1 Bacillota bacterium
GGACTGGAGGAATTGAGAAGGCTGATTTGCGGCAAGCGTGTGGCGCTGGCGGGATCCTCGGGAGTGGGCAAGTCCACCATACTCAACAGGCTGATTCCGGAAGCGGTAGCAGAGACAGGAGTCATAAGCGAGAAATCACAGCGGGGAAAGCACACGACGCGGCACTCTGAACTGTTTGTCCTGGAAGAGCCGACCGCAGGGAAGAAAAAAGGAACTTTCATCTTCGATACGCCCGGGTTCACATCCTTCGATATTTTGGAAGCGGAGGAAGAAGAACTGGAGCATTTGTATCCCGAGTTCCGGCAGTATCTGGGCACATGCAGATACCACAACTGCAGACATATTGCAGAACCGGGCTGCGGAGTGCGAAAGGCGCTGGAGGAGGGCAAGATCAGCCCCTCCAGGTATACGTCCTACAAGGAGCAGCTGGAGGAAATCAAAAAATCGAAACAGTATTGACATGCTATCAGTATTTTGGAGGTACAGGATATGAAACTATTGGCGCCATCCATACTATCGGCTGATTTTTCGCATTTGGGCGAAGAAGTGGCTGCCATCGAAGAAGCGGGGGCACACATGATCCATGTGGACGTGATGGACGGGCATTTCGTTCCCAACATCAGCTTTGGAGCAGCCGTAATGAAGAGCCTTCTCGGAAAGACGGACATACCCTTTGACGTTCATCTGATGATAGAAGATCCGGACAGGTATCTGGAGGATTTTGTGACGGAAAACACGAAATATATCACGGTCCATCAGGAAGCCTGCGTGCATCTGGACAGGACGCTTAAGCATATCAAATCATTGGGCGTGAAGGCAGGTGTGGCGCTGAATCCGGCAACATCCCTGTGCACCCTGGAATATGCGGCAGAAGAGGCAGATCTGATTTTGCTCATGTCGGTGAATCCCGGGTTCGGAGGGCAGAAATTCATTCCATCTGCATTGGACAAGACGAAGGCGCTCAGTGGTCTGAGGCAGGAAAGATCTCTGAGATTTGAAATAGAGATGGATGGAGGGATCACTCTGGACAATGTGCGTAAGGTCACAGAAGCCGGTGTGGACATAGTGGTAGCCGGTTCCTCCGTATTTGCCGCAGATGACAGCAGAGCGCGAGTGAAAGAATTTTTGAAGAAGTTTTAGAGTTTTAAGGAGGCGGATATGAAAATCGTACTGGACGGCATGGGCGGAGACAACGCACCACAGGAAATCGTCAGAGGAGCCGTGGATGCTGCGAAAGCCATCAGCCATGACATCTATATAGTAGGGAAAAAAGAAGCCATCGAAGCCGAACTGAAGAAGGCAGGATATAAGGGGACCAATATTGAGATCGTAAATGCAGATGATGTGATCACCATGGAGGACAGTCCCGTCAAGGCCATCAGAAGAAAGACAGAATCATCCATGGTCATCGGACTTACCATGGTCCGGGACGGACAGGGCGATGTATTCATTTCCGGAGGCAACACGGGCGCACTGGTAGTGGGCTCCAGAATGATCCTGGGGCGTATCGAAGGTATAGACAGACCGGTACTGGCAAGCATATATCCGTGTTTGGGCGGCGACGCATCCCTGCTGGTTGACGCAGGCGCCAGTTCGGAAGCCAAGGCCCAGAACCTGCTGGAGTACGGGCTCATGGGCAGCATTTATATGGAAAAGGTCTGGGGACGCGAAAACCCAAGGGTGGGTCTTGTGAACCTGGGAGTTGAAGAGAGCAAGGGGACCAGCGTAACCAAGGACGCCTTTAAACGGTTAAAAAAAGCTCCTATCAATTTTGTGGGGAACGTAGAGGCCAGAGAAGTGCCTACGGGAGCCTGCGAGGTCATCGTCTGCGACGGATTCGTGGGCAACGTGATACTGAAGCTATCGGAAGGTCTGGCGTGGAATATTCTGAAGCTGGTAAAGACCAAACTCATGTCAAATATCAAAACCAAGGTGGCGGCATTGATGCTTAAGGGAGAGATGTCATCGCTGAGAGAAGAATTCGACTATGCCGAATACGGCGGTGCGCCGATCCTGGGCGTCAACGGACCGGTCATCAAGATCCACGGTTCATCAAATGCCGATGCTGTCAAGAACGCCATCTGGAAGAGCGTTCCTTACAGCAGCGAGAATGTGGTGGACATCATCAGACAGTCCATGCTGGATCTGGAGGAAATCATAGAGAAAGACGAAGAGGAGTAATGGGAAGGCATGAAAGATTTGCAGCTTCTTGAGGAAGAGATCGGCTATGAATTTGAAGACAAAGCGCTTCTGAGAACTGCTCTCACCCACAGCTCCTACGTAAAGGAACACGGCAGGGGAGAACAGAGCAACGAGCGGTTGGAATTTCTGGGAGACGCTTTTTTCGATGCTATCATCGGAGAAGAACTTTTTAAAATCTTTCCTCATCAAGAGGAAGGATTTTTGTCGCGTACGCGAGCCACTCTGGTCTGTGAAGCCTCGCTCGCCTGTGAAGCGGTGAGGCTGGAATTGGGAGAATTCATTCTTTTGGGAAACGGTGAGGAGCGAAGCGGAGGTAGGAAGAGACCTTCCATTTTGGCAGATGCCATGGAGGCAGTTATGGGCGCCATCTACCTTGATGGAGGCTTTGAAGCTGTCAAATCCGTAGTGCTCAGGCTGTTTAGAGACAGCATTGAAGATGCGCAACACGGCAAGTATGTAGTGGTGGATCACAAGACAGCGCTGCAGGAAAAACTTCAGAGCCGGGGGATCACGGACATCAAATATGTGTTGGCAGGAGAAGAAGGTCCGGATCACGACAAGACATTTCTTGTACAGCTGGAAGTAAACGGGAAGGCTGTATCAAAGGGAAAAGGGAAGAGCAAAAAGCAGGCGGAACAGCATGCCGCAGAAGCTATGATGGATAGGCTGGAAAGGGGTCAGAATGTACTTTAAGAAGATAGAGATGCACGGGTTCAAGTCCTTTGCGGAGCCCGTAACCATAGAATTCAATGAAGGGATCACCTGTATCGTAGGTCCCAACGGCAGCGGCAAGAGCAACATCAGCGATGCCATAAGATGGGTACTTGGAGAACAGAGTCCCAAGATGCTCAGAGGCGGGAAGATGGAGGAAGTCATCTTCGCAGGGACATCCAGCAGGAAATCGAGAGGTATGGCAGAGGTAATACTCACCATCGACAATTCGGACGGGCAGCTTCCCATCGACTACAAGGAAGTAGCTATCACCAGAAGGATGTTCAGATCGGGAGAAAGCGAATATCACATCAATGGCAACCAGTGCAGGCTGAGAGATATCCGGGAACTGATAATGGACACGGGAATCGGCGTAGACGGATATTCCCTCATCGGTCAGGGCAAAATATCCGATATCATCAGCAACAAGACGGAGAGCAGAAGAGAGATATTCGAAGAAGCCGCAGGCATCGTCATGTACCGTACCAAGAAAGCGGAATCAGAGCGAAAGCTGGCAGCCACAGGCGCCAATATGGAGCGTGTACAGGATATCATAGGGGAGATCGAAAGCCGGATCGACGGACTGCGTGAGGACAGCGTCAAAGCCAAGGAATACATCAAACTGCGTGACAGATATAAAGAGCTGGAGATCAACATAATACTGAAGAATATCGAAAACCTCGAGCTGAAGAGCGAGTATACCAAAGATGATTTGGCAGAGCTTCAGCTGTCCCTGGATCGGGCAAACGAGGAAAAGGAAGAGATAGAAAAGAACATTGCCGGATGCAGCGAGAAGCGGGAGACGCTGGAGAGCCTTTCGGTGGAAACGAGGGAAAAGCTCCTTGCCGCTATAGATGAACACAATAAGATGGTAAACCAGGGGCAGGTGGATAAGGAACGACTCGCCGCCATCGAAGAGAATACAGCGAGACTGAAGCGGGAGATAGAACAGCTTGAGGAACGGCTGGTCAAGGAAAGAGAAAACAGCAGTCGCTTCGCAGAAGAAAAGAGAGAAATCGATAAGAAGGCGGAAGCATTGACGCTCAAGCTGCAGGAGAAGGTAGCGGGATACAATGCCCTTTCCGAGGAAATGGCAGCTCTCATGGAGCAGGCGGACAAATGCAAGAACGACATCTTTGAGTTTTCCGGCGCCATCAATTCCGGCAAGGCGGAGATCAACAGCCTGAAGATGCTCCAAGAAACCCTGGACAGAAGAGAAGCCTCCATCGCAAATGAAAAGGACACGGGCGACGACAGCAACCGGGAGACTTTAGACAAGCTGAACAGGATCAAAGACGAGAGGCAGCAGGAGAGCGAAGCCCTGGAAGAGCTGAAGGACAGGATCCGGGAAAAACGCGAAGGCTATGAGCAGGACCGCCGGCAGGAGAGAGAGCTTTCTGCATCGGTAGAAGACCTGAGGATCACCGTCGGTCAGCTTTCCGCGAGAAAAAAGACCATCGAAGAGATGGAGAGCAATTACGAAGGATACAACTATGCGGTAAAGCACGTGATGAAATCGGGACTTTCCGGCATCCACGGAGTGGTAGCAGAGCTGATACAGGTGCCGTCCGGCTATGAGACCGCAATGGAGACTGCTTTGGGAGCATCGCTGCAAAACATCATCTGTGCCGATGATAACAGCGCCAAGGCTGCAATACAGTCACTGAAGGCGAATAAAGCGGGGAGGATGACCTTCCTGCCGGTCAGCTCGGTACGGGGCAGAAGCCAGCGGGACAGCCGCATAGAAAAGGCCGCCGGATTCATAGGCTTTGGTCCGGACTGCGTTGAATACGATGCCAAATACGGGAACATCATGGACTATCTGCTGGGCAGAGTGGTTCTGGTGGACAATATGGACAATGCGGTGAAGATGTCCAAGATGGCAGCGGGGCTCCGGTACGTGACCCTGGATGGCGATGTCATCAATGCAGGCGGTGCCATGACGGGAGGCAAGTATCGCAATAAGACTGCCAATATCCTTGACAGGAAGGCGGAGATCGCAGCTCTTTCCCGGGAACTGGAAGAGAAAAAGGAAGCACGCAGAAAGCAGGGAGAACAGCTGGAGCAGCTGAGAAACAGGATCGGGCAGTTTTCCGAGGAGATCAGCGCACTTGAAGAGCAGCAGCGGGATGCGGAACGCCGCGTCATTGCCAAAGAAAACGAGATAACCTTTACGGAATCGGCATTGAAGGAGATGAAGACCAGCAGCGACAAGCTGAGCGTGGAGCTGGAGCACATCAAGACGGAAAAAGAAAATTCTCGAACCATGATCGAGAAACTGAATGCCAAGATAGAAGACGATTACATATCCATCAAGGAGGCTGAACAGCTGAGCGAAGAAAAGCTCAGGGAATACAACGAGAAAAAAACGGACTTCGATACCATAAGCGAGGAAATCACCAAAGCCAGGATAGCAGTCAACAGCTGCGAAGGCGAAAAGAACCACGTGGACTCCATGGTCGCCAGGATACAGGCAACGGTGGAAGAAATCGAAGCGGATATCAAGAGCCGGCAGGACGCCCTGGAAGCACTTTCCATGGAACGTGAGAAGCTGACCTTCGGTCATACAGATGTGGACAGCCTCATAAGAGAGAAAGAAGACGAAAAGCAGCGGTTGGAAGACTACATGGAAGAAGTGACCGAGGAAATGGCACAGGTGACCAGGACGCTGACTACGCATAATGAGGAAAAGAAGGCGCTGGATGAGAAGCTGGAAAGCCTGCGCAACCAGAAATACGAGCTGGAGATCAAGAATGCCAAAAACGAAACCCAGCTGGATACATATAAGAATAAGCTGTGGGAAGACTTTGAGGTCTCATACATACAGGCCATGGAATTCAAAAGCGAGAAGTTCGTTATGTCCTCTGCGGTCAAGGAAAACAGACAGATCAAGAACCGCATGAAGGAGCTGGGCGAGGTGAACATCGGAGCCATCGAAGAGTACGAGACGGTCAAAGAACGCCATGAATTTCTGACAGCTCAGCGGGCGGACATCCGCGAGGCAATGGACAATCTGAACCAGATCATCGAGGAAATGGATCAGACCATCAAGGTGAAATTCAAGGAAAGCTTCGATCAGATCGTGACCAACTTCGAGGAAAAATTCCGAGAACTGTTCGGCGGCGGGCACGCAGAGCTGAGGCTTTCCGATGAAAACGACCCGCTGGAATCCAGCATTGACATCATCGCACAGCCTCCCGGTAAAAAGCTGCAGAACATCAATCTGCTTTCCGGCGGTGAGAAGACGCTGACGGCTATTGCGCTTATGTTCGCAGTGCTTCAGGCTAAGCCGACGCCATTCTGCATTCTGGACGAGGTTGAAGCGGCTCTGGACGATGCCAACATCGATCGGTTTATCAGGTGTCTGAGGAAATTCAACGATATTCAGTTTTCACTGGTGACCCACCAGAAGGCAACCATGGAATACGCCGATGTGCTCTACGGCGTGACCATGCCGGAGAAGGGGATATCCAAGGTGCTGTCCCTGAGTCTGGAAGATAATTTTGAGATATAGCTGATAATAAAGGAGAAAACGGATGCTGGGTGAAGAAAAAAAATCCTTTTTCGGGAAGCTGTCACAGCGGATCGGTGATGCGCTGATGGCGAGACCTGTCATAGATGAGGACTTTCTGGATGAGCTGGAGGAGATCCTGATCACGTCCGACATCGGCATGGAGACTACCATGAAGATAGTGGAGACGCTGCGGGAAGAGATACAGTCCAACAATATGACTAAGCCGGAGGTGATCAAGATCAGGCTTGCCAAGATCATCGCCGGACTGATAGACAAAAAGGAAAAACAGCAGCTGTCCGACGAGACGCCGCTGGTGATATTGATGATCGGCATCAACGGGGGAGGCAAGACCACATCCATTGGCAAGATCGCCTACAGACTTAAGAGGGAAGGCAAGACGGTCATACTGGCAGCAGCCGATACCTTCAGAGCAGCAGCAGCAGAGCAGCTTGACATATGGGGCAAGCGGGTCGGCGTCAACGTGATCAAGCACAAAGAGGGGGCGGACCCTTCGGCGGTGATCTACGATGCCATCCAGTCGGCTAAGGCGAAAAACATCGACGTGCTCATCTGCGATACGGCGGGCAGGCTGCAGAACAAGAAGAATCTCATGGACGAGCTGAACAAGATGAACAAGGTCATCGGCAGGGAGTTTCCGGAAGCTGCCAGAGAGAATCTGCTGGTGCTGGATGCGACTACCGGCAAGAACGCCATTTCCCAGGTAAAGGAATTTGGCGAGGTGGCAGGGATCACGGGGATAGTGCTGACAAAGCTGGACGGGACTGCCAAGGGCGGTATCGTGGTCACCATAGCCGATGAGTTCGATATGCCGGTGAAATTCATCGGTGTGGGAGAAGGAATAGAAGATCTGCAGGAGTTCGATCCTGCGGGATTTGCGGAAGGTATATTTGATGAGTAAACCATTGGTAGCCGTCGTAGGACGGCCAAATGTGGGGAAATCCACGTTTTTTAACAAGGTGATCGGGCGCAGGGTATCCATCGTAGAGGATACGCCGGGAGTCACCAGAGACAGGATATACGCCGAGACAGAATGGTCCGGCGTACATTTCGCTTTGATCGATACGGGCGGCATAGAGCCGGACAGCAAGGACGTGATCCTTTCTCAGATGCGGGAGCAGGCGGAGATGGCAATGGACACCTCCGATGTCATCCTGTTCATGACCGATGGCAAGGAAGGGGTCACTGCATCGGATCGTGAAGTAGCATCCATGCTGATGAAAACAGGCAAGCAGGTGATCCTGGCGGTCAACAAGATCGATACGGCAGAGCTGCCGGAGGACTTTTACGACTTCTATGAGCTGGGACTTGGAGAGCCCATAGCCGTTTCTGCTGCCAACATGTTGAACTTGGGGGATCTTCTGGACAGGATCGTGGAGAGCTTCCCGGCAGGTGCGGGTGAAGAAGAGGAGGATACCATCAAGATCGCCATGATCGGCAAGCCTAATGTAGGTAAATCCTCTCTCATCAATAAACTGTTGGGAGAAAACCGTGTCATCGTCTCACCTATAGCAGGGACGACCAGAGATTCCATTGACACACCTTTTGAAAGCGACGGCGAGAATTATCTGCTTATCGATACGGCAGGGATCCGCCGCAAGAGCAAGGTCAACGAAAATATAGAGAAATTCAGCGTCATCAGAGCGGTAGCCGCCATCGAGCGTTGCGATGTGTGCCTTTTGATGATAGATGCACAGGAAGGTATAACGGAACAGGATAAGAAGATCGCAGGTATCGCCCACGAAGCGGGCAAGGGTATAGTGGTCGTAGTCAATAAGTGGGATCTGGTGGAGAAGGAAACCAATACCATGAACGATTTCAAGAAGGAAATCGCCAGGGAGCTGACCTTCATGTCATATGCGCCGGCAGTCTTCATCTCAGCGTTGACGGGTCAAAGAGTGGATCAGGTGATCAATATGGCCAAATACGTGGCTGAGAACAG
Organism: Bacillota bacterium; assembly: GCA_030526925.1. Lineage (GTDB taxonomy): Bacteria > Bacillota > Clostridia > Peptostreptococcales > Anaerovoracaceae > Lentihominibacter. Next base: position 8,388 of record JAUNBU010000024.1, read on the forward strand.
GGCTATGCGTGTGCCTACAGGGCAGCTGAACAGTCTGATCGCCGACGCCACCATGATGAAACAGCCGCCTTCTGATAAGGGCAAGCGGCTGAAGATCTACTACGTGACCCAGGTAGGCGTCAAGCCGCCGCTGTTTTCCTTTAAGGTCAATTCCAGGGCGCTGATGCACTTCTCCTATTCCAGGTATCTGGAGAATAAGATACGGGAGGGATTCGGCTTCGAAGGGACTTCGCTGAAATTCGTCTTCAGAGAAAAAGGTGAGAAGGAGGAACTGTAAATGAATTTGTGGATGCTTCTGCTGGCAGTCATCATCGCATATTTGATCGGAAATATTTCTCCCTCTATCATCATGGCGAAAGCCAGAGGGATCGACATCAAAAAAGAAGGAAGCGGCAACGCAGGGACCACCAACGCTCTGCGCGTCATGGGAAAGAAGGCGGGCGCCATCACGCTGGTGGTGGACGTTCTGAAAGGAACGGCTGCCGTGCTTTTGGGTTATCTGCTGGCAGGGCAGGACGGAGCCATGTGGTGCGTGGTTGCCGTGTTCTGCGGGCATGTATGGCCTGCCTTTTATAAATTCAAGGGTGGAAAGGGCGTCGCAACGGCGTTCGGTGCGCTGATGGGGCTGAATCCTCTGTTGGGGCTTTCCGCTCTGGGTATCGTCATCGTGGGGGTGCTGGTATCCAAGAGGATGTCGGTAGGCTCTATTCTGGGAGCTGCCTGCTTCCCGTTTCTGGCGTTTTTTCTGGAGCCGGAGTTCGTCCGGCTGGGAACGGTGCTGGCAGTGATCATATTGATCAAGCACCGGGCCAATATCGTCAGGCTCTGCAAGGGGCAGGAACCTATCATGAGCATATTTGAAAAAAGACCCAAAAACGAAGACAGGGAGTAATACATAGATAACATAGCCCTTCGGGGAGCCCATACGGGCGGGAGGAAATCAATGAAAACCATAGGAATCATCGGAGCAGGAAGCTGGGGTACGGCGCTGGCGACAGTGGTTGCAGGCAAGGGCCATCAAGTCAGGATATGGGATATCGACGAGAAGCATTTAAAAACAATGGAAGAAAACAGGGAAAACACCGACTATCTGCCGGGAGTTTCCTTGAATGAGAATATCAATATCGTCTATACGACAAAGGAAGCGCTGCAGGATGCAGATGTGATACTCTTCTCCGCTCCGGCGCAGCATTTCAGGACGGCGCTGACATCGGCAAAGCCGTTTATTTCCGGCGATGCGTTGGTGATCAATGTAGCCAAGGGGATCGAGCAGAAGAGCCTGAAGCGGATGTCGGAGATCGCAGCAGAAGAGCTGGATATGGACCGTTATGTGGTCCTTTCCGGACCGTCCCATGCAGAGGAAGTGGGACGAAGGCTGCCGACTACGGTGGCAGCGGCATCCCGTAACCTGCAGGCGGCAGAAAAGATCCAGGATCTTTTCATGACGGACAGATTCAGGGTGTATACTACGGAAGATGTGACCGGCGTGGAGCTGGGCGGCGCATTGAAGAACATCATCGCCCTGGGCGCAGGAGTCTCCGACGGCATGGGCTTCGGCGACAATGCCAAGGCGGCGCTTATGACACGTGGTCTTGCTGAGATAACCAGGCTGGGTCTGAAGCTGGGAGCAAGACCGGAAACCTTTGCAGGATTGACGGGGACGGGAGATCTTATCGTTACCTGTACCAGTATGCACTCCAGAAACAGACGCTGCGGCATCATGATGGGTGAAGGTATGAGCCCTGAAGAGGCCACGAAAAAGGTGGGCATGGTGGTAGAAGGCATGTTCACCACGGAAGCAGCTTATGGACTTGCCCAGCGGGAAGGCGTGGAAATGCCTATCACTGAAGCTATCTACAGGGTGATACAGGGAGAGATCAAGGCTGCCGATGCGGTGGCGCTCCTGATGGGAAGAGAGCGAAAGCACGAGCAGGGATAGAGCTGCGGCATCACGGCATAAAACGACAGACAGGACAAAGACTATGAGCGTACTGAACGGCAAGAAATACAACATCATAACCTTTGGGTGTCAGATGAACGAGCACGATTCGGAGACCATAGCAGGAATGCTTCAGGAAAAGGGCTGCTTTGCTGTCCCATCAAAGGAGGAGTCGGATATCACGGTCATCAACACCTGCAGCATCCGTGAAAATGCCGACAAGCGGTTTTTCGGAACGCTGGGGCAGCTGAAGAAGATCAAGGAAAGAAATCCTGACTATATCGCCTGCGTCTGCGGATGCATGATGCAGCAGCAGCACATCGTAGATACGGTCAAGAGCAAATACCCATGGGTGGATATCATCTTCGGGACCCATACCATTCATAAATTCCCGGAGCTTCTGGAGAAGGTCTGTCTGGAAAAGCAGAAGGTGACGGAGCTTTTGGAGGACAGCCGGGAAATCGTAGAGGGGCTTCCTGCCAAGCGGTTATATCCCCATAAGGCATTCGTCAATATCATGTACGGCTGCAACAACTTCTGTACTTACTGTATCGTCCCTTATACCAGAGGCAGGGAGAAGAGCAGAAGTCCGCTTGAGATCATTCTCGAGGTGAAGCAGCTGGTGGCGGATGGAGTCAAGGAAGTGACTCTGCTGGGACAGAATGTCAATTCCTATCGTGGCAAGCACGACGACAGCGGCAATATCTGTGGCTCGGATCCGATCCAAACCTGGGATTTCGCCGATCTGATCTATGCCTTAAACAGCATCGACGGATTGGAGCGGATACGGTTCATGACGTCACATCCCAAGGACTTGTCGGATAAGCTGATACGCGCCTTTGTGGACTGCAAGAAGCTGTGCAATTACATCCATCTGCCTATACAGTCGGGCAGCAGCCGGATCCTTCAGGCCATGAACAGGAAGTACACAAGAGAGCAGTACCTGGAGCTGGTGAGAAAGCTGAGGGAAGCAGTTCCCCGGATAACCATAAGCACCGACATCATCGTAGGCTTTCCGGGAGAGACGGAAGAAGACTTTCAGCAGACCCTTTCCCTGGTAAGAGAGGTGAAGTACGACTCGGCCTTTACATTCCTTTATTCCATGAGACCGGGAACACCTGCGGCGAAATACGATGACCAGATCCCCGAAGATGTGAAGCACGAGAGATTCAATCGGCTGGTAGACGCGGTCAACGACGCAAGCATGGAGAAGAACAGCGCCTATGTGGGCCGCATGGAGAAAGTCCTGGTAGACGGCGCCAGCAAGAAGGACGAAAATACGCTGACCGGAAGGACGGAAGGCTTCAAGTTGGTGGACTTCTCGGGAGACATGAGTTTGACCGGACAGCTGATCGACGTGGAGATCACCGAAGGCAAGACCTTCAGCCTGCGGGGAAGAATAAAAAATAACGCATAAAAGAAGAACCTCCCCAATATACTGTACTGATATACAGTCAAGGACATGGGGAGGTTTTTATTTTGGAGAACATCAACATCTATGAAAACATAGGCAAGAGAACAGGCGGTGACATTTACATAGGAGTAGTGGGGCCGGTCAGGGCAGGCAAGTCTACGTTTATAAAACGATTTATGGATCTGATGGTAATCCCCAATGTGAAAAATATATACGAAAAGGAACGCATTCTGGACGAGATGCCCCAGAGCGGAACGGGGAAGACCATCACGACTACAGAGCCCAAATTCATTCCCGCCGAGGCTGTGAAGCTGGAGCTGGAGCAGAACGTGAATCTGAAGGTTCGGCTGGTGGACTGCGTCGGCTATCTGATTCCCGGCGCCATCGGGCATATGGAGGACGGAGAAGTCCGCATGGTAGCAACGCCGTGGGATGAAGATAAGATCCCATTTGAGGAGGCGGCGGAGATCGGCACGGCAAAGGTCATCAACGATCACTCCACCATCGGGATCGTAGTAACGACCGACGGGACCATCGGGACCATGGACAGGGGCAGCTATCTGGAAGCGGAGCAGCGGGTCATCCATCAGCTTTCGGACCTAGGCAAGCCTTTCGTTGTCATACTCAACTCCCTGGAGCCGGAAGCGGTGAAGACCAAGGAATTGGCAGGTGAGCTGGAGGGCTCCTATGGCGTGCCCGTAATCAGGATGGACTGCGCCAAAGCCACCGAAGATGAGCTCAGCCGCATGATGGCACAGCTTTTGGGGAGATTTCCGGTCAAGGAGATCGCTTTTCAGGTGCCGGGGTATGTGGAGGGCCTGGAAAAGGAACACTGGCTGAAGTCAGAGCTGATCGAAAATATCAGATACTGGGCACAGAGCTTCAATACCGTTGAGGAGCTGCAGGCGGCGGTGCTGGGTCTTGCAGACGGGGACATCGTGGAAAGCGCCGAGATACGCAATATGGATTTGGGTACAGGTGAAGTTGATCTGCGGCTCAACATGGCGGAAAATCTCTACTATCGGGTCATCACGGAGCTGATGGAGGAAACGGTAGAAAACGACTACGAGTTTTTCAACCTGCTGAAGGAATTTTCCCGGGCAAAGAAGGCCTACGACAAGCTGAAGGGCGCCATGATGCAGGTGGAGGAGCGGGGCTACGGCATCGTGGAGCCGAAACTGAGCGAGATGGTGTTGGATGAACCGGAGGTGTTCAAACAGGGCAGCAAATTCGGGGTGAAGATCACAGCAAAGGCGCCGACGCTGCATATCATCAAGACGGATATCACCACGGAGGTTTCGCCGGTGGTGGGAAGCGAGAAACAGTCGGAGGATCTGGTGGCCAGCCTGAAGGACGATCTGAAAAATTCGCCTAACGGCATCTGGGATACCAATATCTTCGGCAAATCCCTCTACGAAATGGTGGCGGAACAGATGGAAAACAAGATCGCCAGCGTTCCCGAAAACATCCGAATCAAGATGCAGAAGTCATTACAAAAAATCAGCGACGAAGGAAAGGAATACTTTATCTGTATCGTTATCTGAGGAAATGTTTGTCGAGCCGGTTTTATTTTGAAATCAAACGGTATATAATACGGGTATGGATAAAAACCCGGAAGATAAATCAATACAGAAGATGACGATCCTGGTGGTGGTAGTCACCGCATTCATCACCACCTTTACAGGAAGCGCCCTTAACCTTTCCATCCCGGATATCGGCCACGAATTTGGCGTCAGCGCCGGGCTGGTGGGATGGCTGGTGACAGGATATACCTTGGCGGTTGCGGCATTTTCCGTTCCGTTGGGGCGACTTGCCGATATAACATGTAGGAAGACGGTTCTTGTGACAGGCATTGCGATCTTCGTAGCCTGCTGCATCGCAGCCGTTTTTTCCGTGTCCATGATCATGCTGCTGGTTGTCCGGATCCTGCAGGGCATCGGGGCATCCATGATATTCAGCACAAATATGGCTGTGCTCATCAGCGCATTTCCGGGAAATAAACGTGGCAGGGTTTTAGGCTATTCGCTGGCTGCCACCTACGTGGGTCTTTCGGCGGGGCCTGTGGTGGGCGGCATCCTCAATCACAACCTGGGGTGGAAATCCATCTTTATTCTGACGGGAGCCCTGGGGATCATCGCATTTTTGGCTGCGCTGCTGAAGCTGCCGAAGGAAAAAGCAGAAAGTGGGGGCAAGTCCATGGACATTCCGGGGAATCTACTGTACGTGTGCTTTATCGTCCTTTTGATGTACGGTCTTTCGGAGATAGGAAAGGGCGTGATCCCGGCAGTTCTGGCGGCGGCAGGGATAGGCTTCGGGATCTTATTTGTCCGGAGGGAGCTGAAGGCGGAAGAACCGGCAGTCAAAGTCATCATGTTCAAGGAAAACATCGGTTATGCATTTTCCAATTTGTCGGCGCTGCTTAATTACGGTGCTACCTTTGCCATCAGCTATTTGATTTCTATTTATTTGCAAGTGGTCATGGGATATTCTTCGCAAACGGCAGGGCTGATCATGATCGCCCAGCCTGCTATCATGGCGGTGCTGTCACCACTGGCAGGCAGGGTCTCCGACAGGTTCTCGCCTTTTAAAATGTCCTCTTTGGGGATGGCATTTTGTGCGGCAGGGGCAGGGATGTTCATTTTCCTGCGAGAGGATACCAGCCTGGTGCTGATCATCGTTGCTTTGGTCATCACCGGATTCGGATTTTCACTGTTCTCATCGCCAAACACCAATGCAGTTATGTCCTACGTGGAGAAGGAAGACTACGGGGTGGCATCATCCATTTTGGCAACCATGAGGTCCATCGGTCATACTCTCAGCATGGTCATCGTCACCATCGTCGTCACCAGATTTCTGGCAGACGTTCCCCTGGCGGAGGCAGACCCGCAGATCCTGGTACGGGTCATCAACATCTCCTTCATCATCTTCACCGCCATCTGCGTGGCAGGAGTCTTTATCTCGTTGAAACGGAAGTAGCCGATCTTCCCGAACAAACGAACAAACATCTCTCCAAACAAACCCAAATAAATGATTTAATTTTGCCTATAGATATGTTATCATAAACCTTGCACGGTAATATATCGCTGTGATAAAGCGATAAACAGCAGGAGGGTCGAAATATGAGAATATTAAAAGCAGCAAAGGAACGAACGGAAGCGGACCGCAGCCGATTGAGAGAGACGGTCAGCGGTATCATCGAAAGGGTAGTCAGAAACGGCGATCAGGCGCTGATAGAATATAATGAGAAATTCGACGGATGCAAACGGCAGGCACTTCGTATCTCGGAAGCAGAAATCAAGGAAGCCTATGAGCAGGTGCCTGCGGAAGACGTAGAGGACATCAAGGCGGCGGCGAACAACCTGCGCGCCTTTGCACAGGCCCAAAGAAGTACGGTAGGGAGCCTGCGTGACTTTTCCCCGTCAGAAGGAATTTTATTGGGGCACAGGGTGATACCGGTGGATTCTTGCTGCTGTTATGTGCCGGGGGGCGGGTATCCGCTCTATTCGACGGCGCTGATGCTGGGTGTTCCAGCAAAGGTGGCAGGTGTGAAGCGTGTCGCGGCATGTTCTCCTGTCATGAAGGGAACGGATCGCATCCATCCCAAGACGCTGGTGGCCATGGACGTGGCGGGTATAGATGAAATCTATGCTGTAGGTGGAGCCCAGGCGATCGCTGCTTTTTCATACGGAACTGATCAGATCAAGCCTGTAGACCTTATAGTGGGACCGGGCAATAGTTTTGTCACGGAGGCCAAACGCCAATGCTACGGCAAGGTAGGGATCGACTTCGTGGCGGGTCCCAGCGAAGTGTTGGTGATCGCAGACGGGAAGGCAGACCCAGAGGTCATCGCAGCCGATCTGCTGGCACAGTCAGAGCACGACAGAGAAGCCAAAGGTCTGGTGGTTACTACCGATGAAGCTTTGGGAAAGACCATCGAAAAGGCCGTAAAGCAGCAGCTGGAAACCCTGGATACGAGAGATATCGCAGCTGATTCATGGCGTGATTTTGGAGAAATTTTGATCGCAGAGGATATGGACGAGGCGATAGCCTACGCCAATTCCTATGCGCCGGAGCATCTGGAGGTCAACGTATCGGAAGGAGAAGATGCTGTTATCGAGGCGCTCAATAATTATGGCTCCTTGTTCATAGGCGGTAACACGGCAGAGGTATTCGGAGACTATGCGTCGGGTACCAATCATACATTGCCGACACTGGGCGCTGCCAGATATACAGGCGGCGTCTGGGTAGGTACCTTCCTGAAGACCTGCACCTATCAGAAGATGACTAAGGACGCCATGATGGGCATCGCACCGCTGGTTTCACGGCTGGCTCACGGAGAAGGCCTGGCGGCCCACGCCAACGCAGCAGATATCCGCATGAAGAAGAACCAATAGGGGTAAGAGATGGAAGCCGGGATCGAGAGCATTATCGTTAATCGGAGAAACAGTTGAGGAGGAAAATATGCAGAATGAAAACAGCACATTGAAACGCACCTTCGGGATGCGGGAGGCAGTCACCATCACGGTGGGAACCGTGGTCGGTGTGGGCCTGTTTACCACAGGCGCCAATGTGGTAGGGATGATGGGATCGGCGGTGATCATCGCCACTTTTGTAGCCATGCTCATCAGCATCTACCCGGCGCTGCTCTATGCGGAAATGGGCGCAGCCCTGCCATATGCAGGAGGTACATACAAGTATGCGTCGCTGGGGATCGGGAAGCCCTTCGGGATGCTGGCCGGATGGAACTTCATCATCTCGCTGGTTGCCGTAACCAGCGGAGAGGCGCTGGCGTTCAGTTTTTACTTTAAGACATTCCTGGGCGCACTGGGATTGGACATACCGGGCGGTGCCACCAGCGATATCATCATCGCCTGCATCATCGTGGTGATCTTCATGGCCTGCAGTGTGCGAGGCGTGGAAATCACTGGAAGGCTGCAGAATGGATTCATGTTCTTCTTCTGGGGTGTGGCCATCATCTGGTTCCTGTTGATGATCCCGAACGTAGGACTTTCCAATTTCGTACAGCTGCCGGAATATGTGGACTTTTCCGCGGGTGGGTTCATCGGGATGGTTGCCTTGATCTGGTGGTGCTTTGCAGGATTTGAAACCTGTTGTGCCATGGGAGAGGAGATCCGTTATCCGCACATCAACATTCCGAGAGCGCTGTTCCTGGCGCCGTTTATCGTGTTTGCTGTAAACGCCATCTTCCAGTGGTTCATGGTGGGCATCGTTCCGACGAGCGAGCTGGGCGCTATCGCTGAGGCCAGCGCGCCGTATGCGGAAGCTATGACTATCGCAGGGATCCTGGGATTCCCGTTGATCATGCTGGCAGCAGGAATCGCCTTTGGCGGAGACTTTTCCACGCTGAACTCCAGCATCTCCGTACCGCCAAGATATCTGTTCGCCATGGCGAGAGACGGAGCCATGCCTAAAGTTTTTGCAAAAGTACATGCCAAATATCAGACGCCATATATTGCGATCCTTGTTCTGGGAGTCCTGACAGTGCTGCTGATTGCTACAGGCTCCATGATATACATCGCATCACTCAGTTTGTTTGCGGATCTGTTCTACTATGTCATCGGTATCGCTGCCTGCGGGTTCCTGAGAAAGAAAAAGCCGGATCTGGTGAGGCCGTACAAAGCGCCGCTGGCGTGGATCGGAGCGCCTATCAGCGCCATCATCTACATCATCATGATGACTCAGTTGGATCGGGAAGCTTTCTGGACGGGAGTCATATGGTGCGTTGCAGGTCTCATCATCTTCTTCATCTGCCAGGCCAGGTACGGGAAGCAGGGGGACGAAGCGCTGGCAGAACAGATCATGGCCCACGAAGATCCGCCCGCCGAGGAAAAAGCCAAAATGGATCGGGAATTCAAGATCTGGCGAGCCGTGGTTGCCGTGGCAGTCGTCATCGCCATCCTGCTCTACATCATCCCGTTTGTGTTTGCATAAAGAATCAGGCAAGAAGCCAGTGCATGGCATAGGTATAGCATGTAGCACTGCGCGAACATACATAGCCTGAAAGCATGATGCCCCATACGATTTAAGTATTTGAGATTTAAAACGCCTCCTATTATAATTATGATGTGATAGGAGGCGTTTTAATGAGCAAAATGAAATACAG
>JAUNBU010000205.1 GCA_030526925.1 Bacillota bacterium
GCACTCCTGTGCGATCTCGATATCTGATTTGAATGTCATATTTTCCTCCTGTTCTGTTTTCATTTTTTATTCAATTTGTTCAATGAAGGTGTTGGCGGTTTGTCCCGCATCCGCAAGCAGATCTACCCCTGCGATAAAACCTGCGCCTTTAGAACATAAAAACGCAATAAATGCTGCTATTTCGTAAGGGTGTCCCCATCGTCCGCAAGGTACCAGCTCCAATTGATCTTCAGCCGTATCCGGCTGATTATCGATCAGTTTCTGATGCATTGGCGTTAGGTATGATCCCGGCGATACGCTTAAAATGCGTATTCCTTTTTTGGCAAACCGCATTACGTTCATCTGGGAAAAATACATGGCAAACCTCTTGGAAATCACATATGCCGTACCGTCCTTTACAAACTCATCGAATTCATAAGGCGCAAGCAGCGCTAACAGCCTGTCATAAAAATCGGGCTCATCCCACGCTTCAAACACCTCTGTCCATGCGGGATCCTGCTCCATCGTATAAGCGGCTACGGAGCCAAAGTTTATCATTGCTCCACCACCTGCCATAATGGGATAAAACGCTCTTACCATGTTCAGGGTCCCCAAAGCATTGACCTTTAAAATAACGTCCGTATGGGTATCTGTCGGCGACACTCCCGCTGCATTGATCACATTGACTACCTGCCCCAGAGATCCGGCATATTCAGCAAGTGCTTCCACCTCTGCGCTGTCCGTAATATCGAATACGTAAGTAAATACGTTATAGCCTGTTTCTTCAAGGGCAGCTTTCACTTGCTGAAGCTTGTTTTCATCCATGTCAGCGAGGACCAGCGATGTTTCTTTTCCCAGCTCTCCTGCGATCACTTTACCCATTCCACCATGTCCGCCGGTTATTACCGTTATTTTCTTATCCATACTATTTTCTCCTTTTTTACTCGGCAGGATACCCCTCTATCTCCGGCTGCCGAACGATGATATTGTGAGACATGCCATTATCTGCAGCTATACATTCCCCTGTGATACTGTCCGTTAGATCCGTACACAAGCTGTATACTACCCTTGCTACGGAATCCACTGTTTTGACCTCATCCAGTTGCGGAATGGATATTTCCTCATAAAGCTCGTCCTGTTTTTCTTCCGGAAGCGTCGAAAGCACCAGATTGTTCATTGACCCTGCTGTCGCCATTCCTCCGGGCGCTACTGTGTTTACTTTGATGCCATACCGTTTCAACTCTTTTGCGGCCTCCACCGTCAGCGCTATTACGCCTCCTTTTGATGCTGCATAATGTGCGTATCCACCGAAAACAGGGTATGGAAGCCATGCGCAGTTGGAAGACACCAGAGTCATCTTGCCATGGATTTCATGGTCGATCATATAGCGGCTCACATGCTTTACCGTGCGAAAAGCGCCTGACAGATTAACATCCACCACTTTTTTAAACTCCGCATCCGGCAAATCGTAAATATGCGCATAATTCCATGTTGCCGCAGCCGTAACGAGGATGTCAAGAGTTCCGTAGGTCTGGTCTACGAATCGCACCATATTTTCAACCTCGTCTTCATTTCTTACATCCACCTTGCAATAGACCGCTGAATCCCTAAAGCCACACTCCTCAAAAAGACCGAGTGCATTTTCAGCCTCTTGCTCAGAATATCCGGCAACGACCACTCTGGCTCCGCCCTGAAGCAGTCTTAACGCCACATTAAATCCAAGCCCTGATGTTCCTCCCGTGACCAACGCCACCTTTCCTTTAACGAAAAACATGTCTTCCAACGGGCAGCCTTTGGTGTCATTTACGTATCCCCGCATGATTTCCACAGCAGGATCTTTCGGATTATAAGCCATGGTCCTTCTCCTCTCTTTGCGTCATTAAATAAAATTCTTATCACAGACTGTTACGGTCGCACCGTGAGAACCAACTTCCAGCACAGTTCCCTTCTCTGCATGCTTGATGTCTACGATGGCAAATCCAATATTTTTATCCACGGTGTATCCATAAATCATCTGACGAACAACACCAACTTGGATTCCCTTATAACACGCTACTTCATTCTGGCAAATATCTTCATAGCTTTCTCTCTCCGGATCAAGCTCAACTCCAACCAGTTTATATTTAGGTCCTTCTTCTTTCGCCTTTACCAAAGCCTCTTTGCCGATGAAATCCTTTTCCAGCTTTACGGACCAGCCTAAACCACAGTCATAAGGGGTCAATCCATACATATCCTGGCGGAGTGCGAAGCCCTTTTCCATAGGCAGTGCGCGAACATAGACTTCAAGTGTTCTCAATTCTTTTGCATCAAATTCCGATTCCTTTTCGCGAAGGGCTGTTTCTATTTTTTTAGTCTCTCCCATCGGACAGTAGATTTCATATCCATTCTCACCTGTAAAGCCGGAACGATGTATCTTTACTTCTACACCGCCAACTTTATTGTCCTCCATACGAAATCTTTTTAATTCGTCCACAGGATTTTCCAGTAGTGAATTGATATATGCCAGCGCATTAGGTCCCTGCACAGCATACATATCCACATCCCATGTCAGTTCCTTATATTCTACAGATAGATCCCCTCTCTGCTTTTCGAGCCATGGTTGGAATCTGGGCGCATACAAAGTGGACACCCAATATTTTTCTTCCTCAAGTCGTGTCACTATGGTATCATCTATGATCTTCCCATCTTCATTTAGAAGTGTCGTGTATTTGCTCTGCCCTACGGCCGCTCCCGCAATATCATTGACACAGAGATAGTCCAGAAGCCTTCCGGCATCCTTGCCGGTCACTTCTACCAGGTCATGTGTCCAGCGATACCAGCCCACGTTGTTTCTTACTGCATTATGTTCAGCTCTCGCAACAGCATCTTCTTTAAATAACATCGTTTCCTCCTCCTTCTTATACCATTCTCTTGTCTATTTTGCGGCCAATTACGATCTCCATATCATCTGTGTCTTTGTTTTCAAACCAGCATGACCATTCGGTGCTGACCATCGTTTTTGCCATGTTATGCCA
>JAUNBU010000206.1 GCA_030526925.1 Bacillota bacterium
TGCTTGGTATCCGACAGAGCCGCCGGATCTGCATTTTCGATTCTGTCTATGATATCCTTGAAATTGATTTCGTCGTATTTTGCCGCATTCATGGCCGCACCGATGGCTACGAAATACTTGGACTCCTCTGGGAAGATGATCTCATCCTCCGTCAGCTCCAATGTCTCTATAAACCGCTTCCTCAGCTCCGACAGGAAGGATAAAGGTCCTCCCAGAAATGCGATCTTACCTTTGATGGTATGTCCGCAGGCCAGTCCGCTGATGGTCTGATTGACAACCGCCTGGAAGATGGATGCCGCCAGGTCCTCTATGGCAGCTCCTTCGTTGATAAGCGGCTGGATGTCCGTCTTGGCGAATACGCCGCAGCGGGCTGCGATGGGATAGATCAGCTTATGCTTCTTGGCTGCTTCGTTTAGCCCTGCCGCATCGGTGTTGAGCAGCACCGCCATCTGATCGATGAATGCCCCCGTACCTCCTGCACATGTTCCGTTCATTCGCTGCTCTATGGTCTGCCCGTAAAATGTGATCTTGGCATCCTCTCCCCCCAGCTCGATGGCAACATCCGTTTCCGGAATCAACGCTTCCACCGCTGAGCTACAGGTCACTACCTCCTGCTCAAAAGGGATCTTTAATATATTGGAAAGAGACAGCCCGCCGGAGCCGGTGATTACCGTCCTCAGCCTGATGTCTCCCATTTTTTCGTACATTTCCCTCAGCAAACCTACTACCGTCTCGAATACATTGGACATGTGCCTCTCGTATCTGCTGTATGTAATGTTTCCGTCCTGGTCCAGCAGGACCAGCTTTACCGTTGTGGATCCAACGTCTATTCCCAGTTTCATAACTTGTCTTTCCTCTGTCCTTTCATTCCCGGTTTATTGAAACCCATATATATAGGTATAATTTATTTCACTTTATCTTATTTAGTGTATATTGTATAATAAGTTTATGAAAAGTTCAATCAAAAAACAAACATTTAAAGCCATTTACCGCTTATTGGATAAAGTCTCTCCAATTAGCGGAGATTGTGGCAAATTATGCAATTCCATCTGCTGTACCTGCTCCGATGATACCATGCCCGATGCGGAGGAGCATCCCTCCGACTTCAATGTGGATTCCCTGGGTCTCTATCTGCTGCCGGGGGAAGAGAAGGTGTTCTCCGGCAAGGAAGACTGGCTGGACTGGGGCTGGATCATGGCTGAGGAGTACGAATTTCCCGAGAGCTGGCATGGAAAGGTGTACTTTCTGCGCTGCAAAACGGCTCCGGTCTGCCATAGAAAAAACCGCCCTCTCCAGTGCCGCGTTTTCCCGCTGGCACCTCATCTGGATGAGGACGGCAATCTTTATATGATCTATCACAGCGGCGCCCTTCCCTACAGCTGTCCTCTTATCGAAGAGAGGATGCCTCTCGATCCGTCATTTATCAAGGCGACATACACCGCATGGGCTCACTTGCTGCGAGATCCCCTTATCTTCGATCTTGTGGAGCTGGACTCGGAGGAACGTATGGCAAACCATGAACCTGTAGAGATCCTTTACCCTTGATCTCGGCAGGATGCTCCCCCGGCACGCCGTCAGGCGTTCCCTTTCCATGAGGCGTTTCGGACTTTAATAGGTGTTCTCTTCCAGAATATCCAGTCTTCTGATTTCCTTTCGGTGTATGTATCGCAGAGCGAAGATGAAGTAAACAGTCCCGATGATCTCCGCCAATGGGAATGAATACCATACCAGATCCAATCCGCCCATCATTGCCAGCACCCACGCCAGCGGCAGTATCCCCACCAGCTGTCTCAGAAGCGATCCCCACAGGCTCAAGAAGCCGTGGCCGATGGCCTGGAAAATGGAGGATGCCATGATGCCGAAGGACGCCGGCAGGAAGCAAAGGCTGATGATCCGAAGCGCCGGAATCCCGATGTCGTACATCTCCTGGCTGTTCTGGGAATTGAAGATGCTCAGAAGCTCCCGTGAAAACAGCTGGAATACTATCAATCCCACTGCCATGATGACAAAGGCGATGATGAACCCTTTCTTGAAGGTTTCCATCAGCCTTTTTCTGTTTCTGGCGCCGTAGTTGTACCCCATGATAGGCAACACGCCCTGGTTCAGTCCGAAAACAGGCATGAAAATGAAGGACTGGAGCCTTCCGTATACGCCAAGAACCGCGACTGCCGTCTCGTTGATCCCGCCCAGTATGATGTTCATGCCGAACTGCATGACGGAGGCGATGGACTGCATCAAAATGGCAGGTCCGCCTACCGCATAGATGTCTCTGATAATGCTGCCCTGGAATTTCCACCCCCACAGCTTGACACGTACTGCGTGATTACCCTTGAACAGCAGTATCTGTCCCAGACACATGGATACCAGCTGTCCGAAGACGGTGGCAACCGCCGCACCGGTAACACCCATTTCCGGAAACGGACCGACGCCGAAAATGAGCAGCGGATCCAATATTATATTGACAACGGCTCCTGCGATGCTGCATATCATAGGCAGCATCATGTTGCCCGTAGCCTGCAGGATCTTTTCCGTGGAAATCTGCACCATGCAGAACAGCGAGCCTATGGTGATGATCATCATGTAGCTGGTGCCGCTTTCTACGATATACGGTGTATTTGATAAGAACGCCATGATGGGATGGGACAGGAATATCCCTACCAGAGCGAATAAAATCCAGTTGAAGAAGGAAAGCCTGTAGCCGTGGTTTGCCGCCATGTTGGCTTCCTCCAGCTTCTGTGCGCCCAGACGTCTGGAAATCAAAGAATTGATCCCTACGCCTGTCCCTACGCCAACCGAGATGATCAGCATCTGGATGGGGAATATGTAGGTTACGGCAGCCAGGGCCTGCTCGCTGATTAGTGACACGAAAAAGCTGTCCACGATGTTGTAAAATGCCTGGATCATCATGGAAAGCACCGCCGGCCAGGACATGTTGATTATCAGCTTGCCGATGGGCATGGTCCCCAT
>JAUNBU010000207.1 GCA_030526925.1 Bacillota bacterium
GCTTACAAGCATCGATGTCGATGATGAATTTCACCATGGACTTGCAGACGCCTGCAGGACATTTCTTTTCGATTACGTGAGCCATGTACTCATCCTTGAAGTAGCGCATGGTGGAAAGCACAGGGTTCGGAGCTGTCTGTCCCAGCCCGCAGAGGGCTGCCGCCTTGATGTTCTTTGCCAGAACTTCCAGCCTTTCCAGATCCTCAGGCTCGCCCTTACCTTCGGTGATCCTGGTTACGATCTCCAGCATTCTCTTGGTTCCGATCCTGCATGGAGGACATTTGCCGCAGGATTCATCTACGGTGAACTCCAGGAAGAACTTGGCAAGGTCTACCATACAAGTATCCTCGTCCATGACGATCAGTCCGCCGGAGCCCATCATGGAGCCCAGTGCGATGAGGGAGTCGTAGTCGATCGGTGTATCCAGCTCGGAAGCAGGGATACATCCGCCGGACGGTCCGCCTGTCTGAGCTGCCTTGAATTCCTTACCGTTAGGAACGCCGCCGCCGATGTCGTAGACGATCTCGCGCAGCGTGGTACCCATCGGGATCTCCACAAGACCCGTGTTGTTGATCTTGCCGCCTACTGCGAATACCTTGGTTCCCTTGGACTTTTCCGTACCGATCTTGGTGAACCAGTCGGCGCCCTTGAGGATGATCATCGGGATGTTGGCATATGTTTCCACGTTGTTGAGTATAGTCGGTTTGTCGAACAGACCCTTGACTGCAGGGAAAGGAGGTCTCGGTCTCGGCTCGCCTCGCTTACCTTCCACGGAAGTCATGAGGGCTGTTTCCTCGCCGCAAACGAAAGCGCCGGCGCCCAGTCTGATTTCCAGGTCGAAGTCGAAGCCCTTGCCGAAGATGTCTTTTCCAAGAATGCCGTATTCCTCAGCCTGCTTGATGGCTATGGAAAGCCTTTCCACGGCGATAGGGTACTCTGCCCTTACGTATACGAATCCCTGGGTAGCTCCGATGGCGTAGCCTGCGATGGCCATGGCTTCGATGAGGGAGTGTGGGTCGCCTTCCAGAACGGAACGGTCCATGAATGCGCCCGGGTCTCCTTCGTCGGCGTTACAGCAGACGTATTTCTCGGATACCTGCTGCGCTGCTGCGAAGCTCCACTTGACGCCTGTAGGGAAGCCGCCGCCGCCTCGTCCGCGAAGCTGGGAATCCTTGATGGTGTCAACTACATCTTCCGGCTCCATTTCCGTCAAGACTTTTTCCAGAGCCAAATAGCCGTCTCTTGCTATGTATTCGTCGATCTCTTCAGGATTGATGGCGCCGCAGTTTCTCAGTGCTATACGCATCTGCCTTGAAAAGAACTCTACGTTTTCCAGGGCGTTTTCTATCTTCTCGGCTTCCTTGTCGCCTGCCAGAAGTCTCTTTACCGGCTCGCCCTTCTTGATGTGGCTGTCGAATATCTCATTCACATCCTCCGGCTGTACCAGGGTATACATGATGTGATCCGGGTAGATCATCACGATAGGTCCTTCGGCGCAAAGTCCGAAGCAGCCGGTCTTGACTACCTTCACATCGTCCTGCATCTTTTCAATTCTTATCAGCTCTTCCAGTCCGTCGATGATCTTCATGGAGCTTGAAGAGGTACAGCCCGTTCCGCCGCATACCATGACGTGCATTCTGCCGCCTTCTTTGGTAGGCTGGGCTTCCGGGTCCAGACGGATCATCATGTCCGCCTGCTTGGCTTTTCTTATTTTATCGATATCTGCAATGCTCTTTATCATTTTCCCCACCTCCTACAGCTCTTCGTACTTATCGATGATACCGTCTACGTCATCTGCTACCAGCTTGCCGAAGACTTCATCGTTTACGGTAACTACCGGGGCAAGTCCGCACGCACCGATGCAGCGGCAAGCGTCAAGGGAATACTTCCCGTCGTCGCTGCACTCGCCTACGTCGATGGAAAGCCTTGTCTTGAATTTGTCCAAGATCTCATTGGCTCCCTTTACATAGCAGGCGGTACCCATACAGACGTTGATCTGATATTTGCCCTTAGGATTGATGGAGAACTGGGTGTAAAAGCTGACTACACCGTATACCTCTGCGAGAGGGATGTTCAACTTTTCCGCGATGGTTCTCTGGACTTCCAGCGGCAGGTAGCCGTACACTTCCTGCGCCTCATGGAGCACAGGGATCAGCGCCCCGCGGGTGTCCTTGTACTTTTCGATGATCGCGTCAAGTTTCTTTGCGTTCTCTTTGGCTTCTGCACATAATGTGCAATTGTCACTCATGAGAAACTCCTTTCCTTACCTCGTTTCTAAAACCTGTTCAAAATAATACATGATACTTTATCATTGTTAAAAGCCTAACACATACAGAATACCGTCAGACATATACATCTGTCAACTAGAAATAAAAGGACAAAAAATAAGAAAACAAGATTGTTAAAATAGGTGGGGTTTCTCCCGGAATGTAACTATTTTCATAAAACAATCTTGTCGTTTGCGGCATATGTCAAAAACTCCGATTCACCGTTCTAAAATGCCCTAAAATAGTCGAATTACAGGGCACGGACGCACAGTTGGATCTCGCCCTTTGCCAGTATGGCTGCGCTGCCGCCTACACGGATCCGGACAGCAGGTGCGCCTGATGGGGATTTGCCGTCTTCAGGCTTGTCGTTTTCCGGAAGGCTTAACCGGGACAGGATCTCAGAAGGTCTGTCCATGGCTTCGCCCTGAAGGAAAGTGAATTCCCGGTGCAGGGCAGGGGCGTCGTTATCCAAACCGCCGGAGCCGGTCAGTCCGTTTTTATAAAGGTAGTATGTGAGGGCTCCGTTGGCAGTTCCCGTGGCTGCCTCTTCGTCGATGTCGTAGAGGGGAGCGAAGTTCCTGCAGTAGGCGGCGGCCTGGGAGGTGCTGTCTTCCGACTTGGCGCCATCAAGTGAGCATCCCTCTAATGTAAAGGCGTGGACGCCCACCACGTCGTACTTTTTGGAAAGCTCC
>JAUNBU010000208.1 GCA_030526925.1 Bacillota bacterium
TCAATTTCGTTTGTAGCCTTCGTTTTACTGAAAGAATCGACTGTTGCTGTTATGCCGTCTACAGCCCCTATTTCTTCCCCTGTAATGTAGTCTTTATCCACACCAAATTTAGGCTCGAAATTCAAATCACTGAGTTCAATCTCATAAGACTCTGTACCGATTTCATATATTAACTTCGTAAAGGTGTAGATGCCCTTATCATCTGCAGTGAAGCTTTTCGTGAATTTGAATTTTCCTTCTTCGTCTTTTTTAGTTTTCCATTCAGATTCTTCCCCTGACTCGTCTTCGCTAATCAGTGTCATATCTGTTATATCATCTCCGCCGTTTTTTAATGATACTACTACATTTTGAGTTTCAGGGCTAATCAGTTTCGGTGTTTCAATAAAGATGTATTCTAATTCAACCACACCGGTCGTTTCGTCTTCCTGTGTCGATTCCTTTGTTTCTTCTTCCTTTAATTCTGTTGGTTCTTGTGTTGGGTCTTTGACTTCTTCGTCTTCTGTTGACGGCTGAGATTCTTTTGTTGGTTCTTCAGTCTGTTGAGTTCCTGTGGTTGCATCGGAGCCTGCCGTTTCTGCAAAGACAACTGCGCTTTGTGTAACCAACATTGCCAGAATCAAAACGATTGCAACTACTTTTCTACTAAAATAAATTCTTCTTTTCACTGGAACCTCCACCTCTCATTACAACACATATAAATACATCCACGTAATTTTATCATGCAATAATCAATACTGTCAAATTTAACGAACCAAACTTTGATCTTGCTTACAAAAACAATTTTTTAAAGTTTTTTTGAATTTTCTTGCCACATCCCCGGAAATCCTTTATAATTGTTACTGTTACGAATACGGGGCACTAGCTCAATGGATAGAGTACCAGACTTCGAATCTGTGGGTTGGGGGTTCGAGTCCCTCGTGCCTCGCCATCTGAAAGGCATCCTCAAAGAGGGTGTCTTTTAGATTGTGTGTGTCAACAGGGACTCGAACCCGTTGCCCTCTACCGCACAACCTCGCATTTATACCGCAGTGGCAGTTCCTGTTTTCTTTCCATCAAGTCGACCAACGCGCTGATGTCGCTTTTGCTGTCGAGAGATTCAGACAACTGGTTGGCACTCTGCAGCAATACGTCCAGCAGACTCAAGTCTTCCCAGTACCAAAATTCGTAGACCTCACAGTCCCAAAGGTCGCATTCATCCATCATATCCGCCAAGGCATCGTCATAGGTGCTTACGACTTCGTCAATCAAGCCCAGTTGCTTCGCCTGCTTCGCCGTATATATCCTGCCGTCGGAAACGGATCTGACATATTCCTCATCAAGCTCTCTGCCTTCCACAATGACGCCTACAAACTGATCGTAGGATTCATCCACCAGCGACTGAAGTATTTGCCGCTGTTCTTCCGTCATAGGCTCTGTCATGCTCCCCATGTCCTTGTTCTCACCGGAAGTAATATTATCTGCTTTGATCCCGTGCTGATCCAAAAATCCGGAAATGTCAAACAACGTCCCTACTATGACCCCGATGGACCCTGTCCAGCAATTCCTGTTGGCAAGAATCTTATCTGCGGGCGCCGAAATATAGTATCCACCGGAGGTCGCCTGATCGCCCATATATACATACACAGGCCGATCCGTAGTCTCTTGATACTCTTTTATCTTCAAATAGAGTTCATCTATTTCGCTGACCGTTCCTCCGGGCGTATTCACATACAAAAGCAACCCTTCGTTGTGATCGTTTTCCATCATCCCATCCAGCGAATCCAAAAGATATTGCTGGCTGTAGGTTGTGCTTTCTTCGCCGATGGTTCCTTCCACATAGAGGACGCCTAGATGATCTTCCCCGATACTTGCAGCATCCTCTCTAAATCCATTGGTGTTGCTGCCTATGGACCCGAACAAAACCGCCAGCACCAGAAGCCCTCCTAAAATAGACCCAAAAACAACAAATGGCTTCTTCGCCTTTCCCTTCCGCGAAGGCTGGCTTCCGTAATAATACGGTCCTTGCTGACCGGAATCGTCGGCATTGCCTTTCCAGCCATTCGACCTGTTCCTGTCGCGCCAGGCGTCTTTCGCCCTTACGGGTGCTCCCTGCGCGCCCGTCTGCTGCTCTTCATTTCTGCCTGTCAGATTTTCATTTTCATTCATTGCTTCTATTCCTACACTGTTTTCTCTGCGATCTCATGTAAAAGTTTTTCCTGCAGTTGGTCGGTTGTCATCTCACCCAGTTCTCCTGCTTTGCTTGAGCGTACCGTTAGGTTCCTTGCTTCCACTTCCCGCTCTCCGATGATGCAGATGTATGGCGTCCGCTGGTTTCTGGCTTCTCTCAGCTTGTAACCGATTTTTTCATTTCTGATATCAGCTTCCACTCTAAGACCTGCTTCTTCAAGCTGCTTTGCCACTTCCAAGGCATAATCTACGAACTTCTCCGTCACCGTCAGCAGCTTCACCTGTACCGGAGCCAGCCACAACGGGAATTTCCCTGCAAAATGCTCCGTCAATATACCGATGAACCTCTCGATGGAACCGAAGATAACCCTGTGGATCATGACCGGTCTGTGCTTTTCCCCATCGGATCCAACGTATGTCAGATCAAATCTCTGAGGCATCTGGAAGTCCAGCTGTATGGTCCCGCACTGCCAGGTCCTGCCGATGGAGTCCTCCAGATGGAAGTCCAGCTTCGGTCCATAGAATGCCCCATCGCCTTCGTTGATCACGTATTCCATGCCCTTTTCTTCCATGGCGGCACGAAGGGCTTCCGTTGCCGTATCCCAGTCTTCCTGGCTGCCCATGGAATCCTCCGGCTTGGTGGAAAGCTCCACGTGGTACTTGAATCCAAACAGATTATATACGTAGTCGATAAAGTCGATGACTCCAACGATTTCTTCCTTGATCTGAGACGGCAGCATGAAGATATGGGCATCGTCCTGAGTAAAGGTCCGCACCCTCATAAGTCCATG
>JAUNBU010000209.1 GCA_030526925.1 Bacillota bacterium
ACAAAACAGAGTCCGGGTTTCGAACTCTGTTTTGCTGTTATAATTTATATTCGTTCTTTTTACGGAACGGGGTTTTAGCCGGCGATTTTAGAAGTTTTTGTTGCTGTATTGGCGATGCCTACTTCCTCTCGCGCCAAATCTTCTGTCATGATCGGTGCCTTTTCTGCAGCTTCCTGGATACGTTCCGCTTTAGCTTTTCCCTTCGGCAATGTCAGCTTCACACGCTTCAGGTCTGCCGTCTGGGCCGCTACGGCGAATGCCGGAAGGAAGTCCGGCTCTTTGTAATATCCGCTGAGATTATGGGTGGCCTTTAACGCCCGATCGATTTCCGCCAGATTTCTCTTTGTAGGTGCGTGTTCATCTCCGTAGAAAAGGCACACGGTCCTATAATAACTGTGGGTGTCCTCTATGTCAGGCCTCGTGAGGCGGGCGCCTTCCTCCAGCATCTCCTTTACCTTAAGGAATACCTGATATGCTCTGGCTCCCTCCATGTAAATCAGCTCAACTCTTTCTCCGAACTTCTCCTCTACCTTCGGGTTGTTTGTTACAATCACTTTCCTGTACTTCATTTTATCTTCCTCCTTCCTTTTTCTTGTCTAAAGCATACCGGACGCACCTGAATCCACCGCAACCCCTTAATTTTCAAAAATCTCCACCCGACTTTACCTATTGCCCAAAACCTTGATTTTTAGTATAATCAAGCCATGAAAGGTGCACAGGTGATTTTATGAAAATCGGGGATTTTGCACGAAAATACGGACTGAACATCACAACGGTCCGCTACTATGTGGACAAGGCGCTGCTGACGCCGGAACGGAAGAACAACCAATACATCTTCAATCGTTCCTGCATGGAGGACATGGAAAAGATACTCAAGTACAAAGAATACCGGTTTTCTTTGGAAGAAATCGAACTGCTTTTTTTCCTGGAAAAGACCTCGAAGTTCCGAGACGAAACGGTGCTGCAGATCATCTCCCAGCTGTTGGCGCAGAAAAAGGCTGAGCTCCAAAGGGAGCAGCAATCGGTCCTTAAAGCCATCAAAAAGCTGGACCTGGAGATCGAGAACTTTTCCACAATGACCCCGAAAGAAAGCGACGAGGAAGACCGAAACGGTCTGCCCTTTTCCTTTTTGCCCTACCTTTACTGCCCGAAATGCAAGACGCCCCTGCGACTTGAATCGGCCAGCATAGCCAACAACAAACTGACAAAGGGAGAACTTCTCTGCGACTGCGGCTACCAAGCTGAGATCAATGACGGCGTTATCCTCTGCGAAGGACATTCGGAAAGCACGCCTTTTAAAGCCTTTGACAACATCCGTTCGGTGTCGGCCATCACCGAGGAGTTCAGCAACGAATACAGGATCCTCATCGACAAGACCTACCTGTGGATGTACCACAACCTGCCGGAATCGACACAACCCCAGAACATCCTGGCGGGACCCTTTTCCTTTAACTTCCTGCTGAAATACTGCCAGCGGTTTCCTGACTCGGCAACATTCATCGTAGTGGATCCGTCCCTGAAACGAATTGCCAAGCTGCAATCATACATGAAGGAGTTCGATTTTCAGACAGTTTACATCGCAGGCAACATGGACGCCGTTCCCCTGCGGGAAGCCTGCGCCGACATCTACATAGATGATTTTTCGGCGACCAACTGCATCTTTACATATAACAGGAGTAAATACCGCTTTATTGCACCGCTGCTGAAAAAAGGGTGCATCATTGCAGGGATTTTCGCAGAATACAACAAGGCGCCTAAGAGCCTTGCCAACTTCAAGGAAGATCATCCCGATTTCCTGCCTGAGAAGATGACCTTTTCCCATCTCAAGGCAGACATGAAATCTGTGGGCATAAACCTGACGGAACGAAAAGAGATTGGTTCCACCACCGGAAACGAAAAGCATTTCCAGCGCCACCTGCCGGGCGAACAGATCAGCGTGCTGGGCTACAAGGCCATCAAAGAAAGGAAGACGTAAGAAGCATGGCAACCTTAGACATTATCACAGCATTGACAAAAACATTTATTATAATATTGCCTGGATATATCCTGAAACGGATGGGGCTTCTGACCAAGGAATACACGGAAGGGATGTCGGCGATCATCACCTACATCACCTATCCATGTCTGGTCATCAACGCTATGCAGATGGAATTTTCCATGGAGGTGCTGAACAACTGCAAGTATGTTGTCCTTATCTTCATGTGCGTAGTTGCCATCTCCATGATACTGTCCAAAATCATCGGCCTGATCGTGAAGCTGCCAAAATCTCAGTCGGGGCTGCTGGCATTCATGCTGGTCTTCGGCAACACGGGATTCATCGGGCTGCCGGTCCTCAACGGACTGTTCGGCTCGGAAGCGGTGTTTTACGGGGCTCTGTGCGATGCGTCCTACGACATCTTCATGTTCACCGTGGGGATCTCCCTGATACGCAGCGCCGCCGCAGGCGAGGAAAAGCAGAAGATCACCCAGACTCTGAAGGGCATCTTAAACCCTTGCTTCTTCGGCGTAGTCATAGGGCTGATCCTTTACATATCGGGGATCACTCTGCCGGAAATCATCGGCGGTCCGGTGCAGTCGCTAGGCGCAGTTACCAGCCCTCTGGCCATGCTGGTCGTCGGTTCTCACCTGGCGGACATCAAGATAAAAGAACTGTTCAACAATAAATATGTCTATCTGGTCTGCTTCCTGAAGCTGATGGTGGCACCTGCCATCGCCCTGCTTCTGGTGAAGCTTATCATCGGGACGGGATCGCTGCTGGCGTCGGTTCTGGTGATGCAGGCGGCCATGCCGGTAGCCATGTGCTCGGTGATCTTCTCCGAGCAATACAAAGCGGACGTCAGCTTCTCCACCAAGGGCGTTCTGCTGACCACGCTGCTTTGCATTTTTACCATACCG
>JAUNBU010000025.1:0-6036 GCA_030526925.1 Bacillota bacterium
TACCCCTACTACTGGTTTTGGCGCTGGTGCTGACACTGTGCCTGTGGCTGGTACCGGCAACTAAGGTACAGGCAGCGAATGCCACAGAAGTTAAAGTTGGCAGCGCGACGCTAGACAGCACGAACCGATTCCTTGTACGCGGGAATGCGGAGCCTAACGGCATACTGGGGGAAGACGGCTGCACGGCGGAACTCCGGTTTGATGCCGGCGGCAAGGCGACCCTTTACCTGGAAAACGCCCACATTACCGGCGTAGCAGGAGAAAACCGCAGTGCGGGAATTCATGCCAAAGGAGAGCTGACCATAAACTTCATCGGAGACAACACCGTGGATGCCGCTGAAATATCGAGTAGTTCCTCCTACGGGATTCGCATTGAAGAAAGTTCCGACGATAGTGTCGATGGAAACCTTACCTTGCAGGGAAAAGGCAGTCTCACCGTCACCAGCGCTGATACTTCTGATAGTTTTAGCTTTGGTATTTTTGCGAAAAATAACCTTACCATAGAGAGCGGAGAAATCATCGCCACGGCCGGTAGAGGCTCTTACAGCGGAGGAATTCAGGCATATGAGGACTCTCTAAGCATAAAGGGTGGTACTGTCACTGCCACCGGAGGAGACAACACAGGGGCACTCAGCTATGGCATTGAAGCCTACGGTCCATTGAACATCACCGGAGGAACGATTACTGCTACCGGAGGGGATAACGCAGGAACGAATACCAACGATAACAGCTATGGCATTCGTGCACATGGTCCTGTATCCATTTCCAAGGGAACTGTTAATGCCACCGGTGGAGATAACTCAAAGGGAAACAGCTATGGTATTGAAGCCGTGGACACATTTGAGATAACTAACGGCACGGTCACCGCCACCGGTGGTGATAACGCAAATGGTGCAAGCGTCGGGCTCTCCTCAGAAAATGAGGATATATCGATCTCTGGCGGAACCGTTACCGCAAAGGGCGGCAGCGCAGTAGGTAGTGCAGGAATATATGCTTCCAGCAATAGCGTTTTCATATCAGGCAATAGCACAAAGGTCACAGCAGAGGGCGGCAGCGCTACAACCGGAGGTAGCTTTGGAATTAATGCAGACAAGTCTGTTACCGTGGACGGCGGTACCGTCGAAGCAACAGGTGGCAGTGCATCCGACAGCGACAGCGCCGGAATCTATTCAGATGAAGAAGACATTACCATATCCGGCAGCGATACAGTGGTTACCGCTAAAGGCGGCTTAGGGGAGTATAGCTCTGGTATCAATGCTAACGGTCCTGATAACGGTATGGATCGTTTACTTTCCATCAAAGGCGGTTCCGTCACCGCCATCGGCGGAGATGATGCAGGCAGCCATAGCTATGGGATCGTAACAGAAAAAGATACCGACTTAGAAATCTCTGGTGGAACCGTTACCGCCATCGGCGGGAATGATGCGGGAAGTTTCAGCTACGGTCTCTATTCGTACTCCGCTAATATATTGCTTTCCGGCGGTACTGTCACTGCCACCGGCGGGGATGGCGCAGGAAAGTGGAGCTATGGAATTAATACCACTAACGCAGTGGAAATCAAAAATGCTGACGTCAAGGCAACCGGCGGTAAAAACGCCCGCATTGAAAGCTATGGGATTAATGCGGAAAATGATTTCCGCCTCTACAGCGGCAAGCTAATCGCCCGGACGCTGGAGACCACGGCGAGCGAAAAGAAAAATGCTTTCAATAAAGCGCCGACCTTCATGCCGCAAGACAACCCGCCGGACTACCGATGGCGGTTGGCGGCGACTGACGACTATACTTTCTCTACGGCCACTTCATATACGCGAAAAGTCACCGACAAATACGTTGAAATCAACTTCCTCCCGACCTTTACCGGAACCTACGATATTCCGGCGGGGCTGATCAACAGCGATATCGACGCCATCCAGCTGGAAGCGGCGGGCGGCACCAAGCCTTATACCTTCAGCAAGGTCAGCGGTCCTGACTGGCTGGAGGTTTCCAACGATGGAAAGATCACCGGCAAGAGGCCTGACAGCCCGCAGCCGGCAACCACCGCCGTTTTAAATGTGACCGACAGGAACAGCGGCAGCGAAACCATCACCATTCAGGTTGGCGCAGTTAATCTTTATGCCGTCATCGAAGGTGCTGACAGCGAATGGATCAAAGGCAGCGACAAGGCCTTAGGCTTCACGGCAAACGGTCCCTTTAATAAACTGGTGAGTGTGTCTGTAGACGGCAAGGCCATTACCCCGAATCAGGACTA
Source organism: Bacillota bacterium (assembly GCA_030526925.1). Lineage (GTDB taxonomy): Bacteria > Bacillota > Clostridia > Peptostreptococcales > Anaerovoracaceae > Lentihominibacter. The sequence continues at coordinate 2,249 of JAUNBU010000025.1, forward strand.
CACGGCCAAAGAGGGCAGCACCATCGTCACCTTGCAGCCCGCTTATCTGGAGACATTGGCAGCAGGCGAACACCTCCTGGCTGTGAACTACACCGATGGTTCTGCGGAAACTACCTTTACCATACTGGCACAGGGGACCCCGGGTTCCGGCGATGATCCGGCGGCTAAAAACGGAGGCAACGCCAAGACAGGCGACAACACTCCAGTCGGCTTATACCTGCTCCTTTGCCTCATGGCACTGGCAGCAATCGCAGCCACGATGATGACCCTGCGCCACAAACGGCAGGAACGATAACCCTCCTTCATGTTTCTTCGCGGGCTGCCCGGTACAGATGTTGTAGGTTGCCGGTGATGATCAGCAGGGCGTAGCAAATCAAAAACCAGGCAAATGAAAATAATGGGCAGACCTGCCCCAGGATGTTGCCGGGCTGTGTGGAATAGTCCCAGACGTGCCAGCCGTACCACAGGTTGACGATGAGCCCGACAAAAAATTCAAAGATCGTAAAGATACAGGCTCCTACGATAGCCTTGAGCACCGTAGGAGTCTCTTTCTTTGCCTTTACATAATAGTAGAATACCAAAAGGCAGGCGCCGCCGGTCAGTGCCATGGACCAGTGGGTATATCCCCGAAACAAATATTCAATGGCAGAGTATCCTGCCGCTCCCGTCATAAAAATCAATAATCCCATAGGATTATTATCCATAAAATTTCAGGCAGTAAACGTGTTATAATCTGGATGCCGCAAAGCATCCGCAAAATGTCACGGGGTCTAGTAGTTCTCTGCCTTCCGCTCAAAGTAAGCTTTGGCAAAGCCGCAGCACGGGCATCTGTCCGGCGCTTCCGGACCCTCGTGTATGTAACCGCACTGTCTGCATTTCCAGCCCAGCGGAGCCTGATCCTCGAAAGTCTTTCCTGCCTTGAGATTCTCAAGCAGCTTCAGGTAACGCTTCTCGTGGGCAGCCTCAACCTGACCAACCTTGTCGAACTTGGCAGCCAGATCGTCAAAGCCCTCTTCTCTGGCTTCCTTCGCCATTCGCTTGTACATCTCGGTCCACTCTTCGTTCTCACCTTCGGCAGCCCACTGCAAGTTTTGAGCCGTGTCGCCCAGACCGTGGAACTCCTGGAACCACATCTTAGCGTGCTGCTTTTCCTGATCTGCCGTCTCCAAGAAAATGGCAGCTGTCTGCTCCATACCTTCCTGCTTGGCGATCTCAGCGAAATAGGTGTACTTGTTCCTCGCCTGGGATTCCCCTGCAAAGGCTTCCATCAGGTTCTTCTCCGTCTTGGTGCCTGCATACTTGCTGGCTGGAGCCGGTGCATTTTCCTCTACCTTGATGAACTTGTCTGCCGGCGCTTTGCATACGGGACAGACTTCGGGAGCTGCTGCTCCCTCGTGGATGTATCCACATACGGTACATTTGAACTTTGCCATAACTTCTTCCTCCTTTATTCGGGCGACTTGCCGCCGCCCCTCAACACAAACTTATTTGTCTTCTTTGTCGGAGTCGGACTTTTCTTCGGTTTCTTCTTCTGATGCAGCTTCTGCTCCTGCTACGATTTTTTCTGCAATCTCAGCAGCCTCTGCCTTAACATCTTCCTTTACTTCTGCCGGTTCTTCCGCCTTAGCAAGCTGCGGCTCCTCAGCGCCCTCGGCCGTAACCTTAGCAGGTCGATCGCCCTGAAGCATCTTAAGAATGCTGCCGGCAGCTAAAAGTATCAGTGCATATGCAATGTATCCGAAGGAGCCGCTCAAAATGTATCGAACCCCATCTCTCCACATATCACCGAATGTCATACCGTAGGACGTGATATAGTCCCTGAAGTAGAGGATATTATCAATCAGCGTGTAGACGAAAATCACCGCCATGACGATAGCCGCTACATACAATACCTTTACCAGTGCCGAGGATTTACCCTTGCCGGCTGTTTGTTCTGTGTTCATTTATAAGTACCTCTCTTTAATTAAAAATAATTTCAATCCATTATCTAACAATTTTGTGTGTTTCCTGTGTAGGAAATATTTGCAAAAGGTGTGTTTTTTGTCGCCATCACGCCTTGGTCGCGCCTTGATCACGCCTTGGTCTTCACGGCCTTCGGCTTTTCCTTGCTGCCGTCCACGATGCTTGTCAGCGCGCTTGCAAGTCCTGCCATCCCCTGGATTTCCGCAGGGATGATGATCTTGGTAGCCTTGCCGTCAGCTGCCTTTGCAAAGGCTTCCAGACTCTTGATGGTAAGCACTTCCTTGGTAGCGTCCGCTTCGCTCAGCATCCTGATACCGTCTGCCGTCGCCTTCTGCACCATGAGGATAGCTTCCGCTTCACCCTCTGCGGCTCTGATGGCTGCCTGCTTGGCGGCCTCAGCCTCCAGGATCACGGCCTCCTTGTTACCCTCTGCGATGAGGATGGCCGACTTCTTTTCACCCTCTGCCCGAAGGATAGCCTCTCGCCTTTCTCTTTCCGCACGCATCTGCTTTTCCATGGCGGTCTGGATATCTGCCGGCGGGTTGATGTTCTTCACTTCCACACGGTTGATCTTGATGCCCCAGGCGTCGGTGGCTTCGTCCAGCACCAGCCTGATCTTGGAATTGATGTGCTCTCTGCTGGTCAGCGTTCCGTCCAGCTCCAGCTCACCGATGATGTTTCTCAGGGTGGTTGCCGTCAGGTTCTCGATGGCTGCCATTGGATTCTCGATGCCGTAAGCGTAAAGCTTCGGGTCTGTGATCTGAAAATATACTACCGTATCGATCTCGATGGTAACATTGTCCTTGGTGATCACCGGCTGCGGCGGGAAATCAATAACGTGCTCTTTCAGCGAAACCTTTCGCGCCACCTTGTCGATCAAAGGAATCTTGAAGTGCAGCCCCTTCTGCCAGGTGGTGTTGTAAGCTCCCAGACGCTCCAGCACATAGGCGTTGGCCTGGGGCACTATCCTGATATTTGTCACGATGAGCCCGATGACGATGATGGCCAGTATTATAATAGCAATAACTGCGCCGATTGAAATTCCTGTCGAATACATGTTAGTCCTCCTGTTCCTGTTCTCTCTTTTCTTCTACTGTAAGGGTAACCCCTTTCACGGCTTTTATGATAACAACTGCGCCTTTTTTGATCTCGCCCTGCGTGCAGGTGGCGCTCCAGACTTTCCCGTCCGCCCGCACCTGTCCGCTCTGGTAGTGGGAAACCGCTTTTTCCACGATCCCCTCCTGTCCGATTATGGCGTCGATGTTGGTATCTTCGGTCTTCTTGTTGAACTTCTTCCTGAGCGGCAGGGTTATTGCCACCAGTGCGATGGAAACCACCAGAAATACGGCTACCTGGATCACGATGGATCCGCCCAGGATGGCGGTAATGGATGCCGCTACCGCTCCGCCGGCAAACCAGATGGATGTTAGCCCTAATGTAAAGGCTTCGATAATCGCCAGTATGGCTGCTGCGATAAGCCAGACGATGGCTGCGCTCAAGGTTATTCCGAATATGGTCATGCTCTTTCCTCCTCTCTCATGGTCTTCTCTATCTTCAATCGCCCTGCGGTCATCTCTGATGCTTGGCGATCATCTCATGCATTTCCTGTTTTGAAATGAGTCCGGATTTTTCCAGGGTCTCCAGGCTTCTTATGTAGCTCTCCATGGCGTCCTGCCGGACGGCGAAGGTCCTGCTTCTGCCTGCCGGGGCCCGTCTTGCAGCGGACTTGCCTGCCATGGAAAGGGGTTTCCGGCCTGCGTCCGGGGTTTGCGACGGGGCTCTGCCCCAAGCTTCGGATGGCTTCTTCGGTCTTCGCGCCGATGTCC
>JAUNBU010000025.1:6136-13457 GCA_030526925.1 Bacillota bacterium
GACGGGGCTCTGCCCCAAGCTTCGGATGGCTTCTTCGGTCTTCGCGCCGATGTCCTGGTAGATGCTTGTGTCGATGTCCCGGTGGATTTGATCCGTTCCTTTATGCTGCCGAAAATGTTCTGCAGACCACCGCCTGCCGGATTATAGCCCTTTTTCTTTTTTATTACTGCGACACCGACACCTGTGATGACCATGATCGGTATCAAGCCCGTGAAAATCGCAATGATCGCATCAAAGGAAATGCCATCGCTGCCGCTATAGTCGTCTTCGTAGCCGTAATCGTAATAGTCTCCGTCAATGCCCAGCATCACTTCGTCGTAGCCATAATCGTAAAATGAATCAACTATGGGCTCTGCCGTCTCTGTCATGTCGGCTGCCGGGTAGTTCGGATCGTAGCCTGAGAAGATCAGTAGCTTGTGTACCATCTGCTCGCTTGCCGTCAGGTAGATCAGCTCTTCGAAGGTCTCTGCCGCTCCGTCTTCGTTGATGTCGGCGCTGACGGTGGCTGTTATAACTGCATAATCTATCCATTCCCCGTCAAAATATCCCGGATCGCTGGCCGAAATCAGCTGGTATCCTTCAAGGCTTTCATAAAATTCGGTCAGCACCGTTTGTCCGTATTGGGCGTAATACTCCCACGCCTCTTCGCGTCCGTCCATATAGAGGTAATAGTCGGATTCTTCAGCGACAAAGAATATATCCAGCGACAGCGGACTGTCGGTATCCTCATCGTCAGCGGTCAGGATATGCTCCGCATAATGTCCTTCGCTTTCGGATGCATCAATCTCTTCATAATACCATCCTGCCGGAAGCTCGATATCCACGTCCCCATCCCTGAGATTCTGCAGCTCTGCATAGCTGCATACCGCAGTTCCCAAAACCAGGGTAAGCGCCAGCGCCCAGGACGCCGCGGCAGCGGCGAGCTTTTTACATGTCCTACTTCTCATGAGCTGCCTCCGTTCCCGTCGCTTCCGTTGATCCTGTTGAGTCTGTGGAAAATTTCAGCCCGGGGACCTTCCTGCCCAAAAGAGCTTCAAGCCGGTCCTGCTGTGACTTTCTGGCGACGTCGTAGCCGTATTGGTAGAAATCCAGCACGTCTGCGTCCTTGACGATCTCTTCAAGAGGACCGCCTACTTCTTCTTTTTTGCTGTGATTTTTGACGGCGATGGCTATCCGGGAAATCTCTTCTTGGGAAAAGAGTCCGGTTTTTTTCAAAAACTCCTGCACGGGTTCGTAGCCTGCTTCTGCGTGTCCTGCCTGCTTGCCGGTGATGATCCTGCCGTAGTCGTGACAGGCGCAGGCAGCCGCCGCCAGTGTCGGATCCACGCCTCGCTTTTCCGCCATCATGTAGCCCAGCTTGGAACAGCTGACGATATGCACCCGCTCCCAGTCAATGAAGTGATCTCTCTCCTCTTGAGGAACCAGCTTCTCGTATTTGTCTATTTCCTTGAGCAGTGCGCTCTGTAGTCTCAGTAGTTTTTTCATGCGGTCTTTTTCCTCCCGATGGTCCTGAAGATGATGCAAAGTATGATAAAAATGGCTGTAATGCTGAATGCTGCTATGGTGACTGCGCCGAATCCGTTACCTATCATTCGCAGCAGGAGCTGATCCGAGGAAGATTGGGCTGCACCCAGCAGGGCAGCTCCGTCGGTCAATGTTAAAAATCCGAAGACCAGTGCGACGATCCCCGTAACTGCTGCGCACCAGACAAAGCCTAGCTTGCTTTGCCGGAAAAGGGCGATCAGCGCCGCACACAGCGCCAAGCAAATGCAGATTATGACGATACGCACACCCGTGCCCAGCGCCGTCTGCAGTTCATCATCCTGTTCCAGACTTTCCTGAGTGATGGCTCCCTGCGCTGCTTCATAGCTGCTGACTGCGCTGTTGAGGCCTGCGGTCAGATCCGGGATCTCCTGCAGCATGACCTGTTTCAGCAGTTCTTCCTCCATGGAGGAAATGGTCGTTCCCCGGTTCTTGACTTCTTCGATCCCCTGGGAAAAGGCTGTCATCAGTTCGTCGTTGGCTACTTCTTCGTAGGCGGTCCCGTAGACTTCCGCATTGATCGCCTGGATCATGTATTGGGTAAAAAAGTCGGTCATGGCATCGGTCTTCATGATCTGCTTTACCAGTTCTCCGTATTGACCGCCCATGTTGACGGTACTTTCGCTGAGGGCTTCATCCACCATCTGGGGTATCATGTCCGTCGCAGCGACGGATTCCCTGATGGATTCCTCCGACAGCGCTTTATCTATGGCGAAGAGTCCGAAAAGGACGCCTTCCGCCAGCAGCAGGAATATGGAAATCACCACTGCCGCTATGATTTTTGCTGCTTTCATTGTTTACCTCTTTATCGTCTGTTTAGTTATTGCTACCATTGTATCACGGGTGCGGGGTGTTTTGAAATACATTTAGTCAAGATTCGTAAAAAAAGGTTGAAGGAGTGCCAGCGGCGATGTCCTCGTCGCAGGGCAGCCCGGAATGCCTCTCGCAAGCCTCGAAGCCCCTCGTAAACTCGCGACTGTGTCGCTCAAACAGTACGAGGTGGCTGTGTCGAGCCTTTTGCTCGTGTCATTCTCGCACTGCCATCTGCTCCTGCGGATTACGCCGCTGGCACTCCTTCAACCTTTTTATTAAAGCGCCGCACTCCTTCATCGAGAGATTTTAAAAGCGCAGGTGGTTGCATGCCTGCGCTTTTTTAATCTTGTCTTCGATGGCAGCGAGGAGTTAGTCGGGGCGTTTTCGCGGGCCGGCGTAGTTGTGATGCCCCTTTTGCGTCCAGAGCTTATCGGCAGCGACTTTCCAGCGGTCGGCAACCTCGTTACACTTGGCGCACAGATCGTCTGCATTTTCCGGATCCTTCATGTCCGTGGAATGAGCCCCGCTCCTGTTTACCATCTCCGCCAGCTTGCCCTTGTTGTCCAGAAGGGGACAAGGCCGCAGCATATTGTCGCTGAAAGGCTGCCCTTTGTAATATTCCATGAACATTGGGTTCTTGTAGGCCTCCAGCAGGGTATGCTCCTTGATATTTGTATCCGAATAGTGGATGAAAGCGCAGGGCTCGATGTCGCCGTTGGCGTTGATGTGCAGATAAGACCTGCCGCCTGCGATGCACCCGCCCACGTATTCTCCGTCGTTCCAGAAATCCACGGTAAAAATCTCCTTGGTGTTTCGGAACTTGCGGACCTGGTGGTACATGAATTCCCGCTGCTCTGCAGTCGCCATCAGCTCAGGGACTGCATCGGTCCCCACAGGCATATAGGTAAAGAGCCACATGAACTTGGCACCCCGCTCTATCATCTCATCAAAAAATTCTTCGCTTCCGATGGCCTCCACGTTGGCGCTGGTATAGCAACTGGAAATACCGAAGGGTATCTTCTTTCGCTTGAGGATATCCATGGCCTTCAGGACCTTCCGGTATGTCCCCTTTCCGCGCCTCTGGTCCGTCGCTTCCTCAAAGCCCTCGATGCTGATGCCCGGCACGAAGTTCTTGACCCTCAGCAGCTCATCTGCAAAAGCTTCGTCGATCAGAGTCCCGTTGGTGAAGCAGGAAAAGGCACAGTCGGAGTGCTTTTCGCACAGCTTTATGATGTCGTCCTTTCGCACCAACGGCTCGCCGCCGGAAAACAGGAACATGAAAGTCCCCATTTCCTTTGCCTGACAAATGATGTCGTCAAGCTGCTCAAAGGACAGGTTCATCTTGTCGCCGTACTCGGACGCCCAGCAGCCCACGCAATGGAGATTGCACGCCGAGGTAGGGTCCAGCAAAATCGCCCAGGGCACGCTGCATCCTTCCTTTGCCTTGACCTCCAGCTGCCGCTTCGGTCCCAATAATCCGGCATTGATAATGAAATTTTCAAAAAGCGTCCTTCTGATGCCGTCGTCGATATCGGTCCACAGGCTTTTGACCAGCTTATACCAGTTGCTGTCCTTGTTTTCGATCTGCTGCTTGATGACTCTGACTTGAGGGGTCAATGTGTCCCCACCGATATCAAATTGCAATAAACGATCTACGATTTTGGGAATGTTTTTATCCGGGTCCTTATCTACATATCCGATAAGCCGTTTCAACCCGAACGCCTTGATTTGGTCGCCAAAAGAGAGCCTTTCCATCACCATCGCCTCCTTACCATCTTCCGAACTTTGCTATTCTCATTATACCCATTTTTTCAAAAATAGTAAAGTTTGGGCCGGGAAAATGCCAAACAGAAATCGAAAAACGAAAGTGTGTGATGCGCCAACACAAAAACCCTTTCGCCGCAGTTGTGCGGGAAAGGGTTTTATTTAGGATGACGATGTACTAGCCGTGGAAAAGGGGAGAGAATTTCTTTTGGCTAATCATCATAATCATCGTAGTAGTCGTCATCGTCATATTCAATACGATCTACGTCCTTGCTGAGGATGCTTCCTGAAGCTCCGTCGATCTCAAAGTCGTATTCGTATCCGTTGTAGTGGATCTCTACGTCGTATTCCAGTCTGCCGTCATCATAGTCTTTGTAGGCTTTCACGATGCTGCCGCCGCCAACCTGACCCATGGCAATGCTCTTAGCCTTTTCCAGACCGATGTCGGAGGATGAATTTGTTGTCGGCTGTGTTACCACAACTTGACCGGTTCCCCCGGTAGTTCCTGAGGTGTCGGGCGTTGCTGCAACATCGTCATCGTCTAACAGTTCCTTGCTTCTGTCGAAGATGGTCCCGTCTGCCGCGGAAATCTCAAAGTCGTATTCGTATCCGCCGTAGATGATCTCGATGTCGTATTCTACCCTACCGTTGTCATAGTCCTTCTCGCTCTTGGTGATGTCGGATTCTTGAGCTCCCTGAACCTCGTTCAGTGCAATCTGTCTGGCTTCCGCTTCGCTGATACCGCCCAGGGCGCCGCCTGCGTTGAATGCATAGGCTGCTGAAGCACCTGCCAGAACCATGATGATCCCTGCGATCAAACCGATCTTTACCGGCTTGGTCAGTTTTCTTTTTACTCCGCTGTTCTCTGTCATTTTATGTTCCTCCTTTTTGTTTTCATAATTTCGCAGTACTTATTTTTTTCACGCTTTTGTCCTTGTGATGGTCTTATAATACCGCTCAGTGATTAATCCAAAATTATTTCAACATTAAAAGTACATTAAAATGCGAACCCGCTGCGGCAAAACTACTTGGAATGCTCGGGCACACTTTTTTAGTGCGTCTTCTGGATCGGGGGTTGATATTTTAGCTAAAATATAGTATAATAATTTTAGCTAAAATGGAGGTGTGTATTATGACAACGGTAACAGCGACCGAGGTGCAGAACAACTTCGGCAAGTACCTGCAAGCAGTGCAATCAGGAGAAGAAGTGGTTATCTTGAGAAACGGGAAAGAAGTCGCCCGTCTTATTTCCTATGAAAAAAGCATCTCATTCCTTACGGATTCCCTGATCGGAGTCCTGGAAAAGGACTATAACGATAAAGACATGAGTGCGGAAAGGATGAAACGATATGCGGGTATTGATTGACACCAACATCATACTTGACGTGCTTTGCGGCAGGAAAGAGTTCTTAAAGGCTTCTGCGACCGTATTCAAGCTGTGCGAAATCAAGAAAGTCGAAGGATATATCTCTGCCCTTTCAGTGCCAAACATCATATATATCATGAGAAAAGAGCTGGACGAGAAAAAGGTCCGCGACATACTGAGAAAGCTGACGCTGATTTTTAAGGTAGTCGATTTGAAAAGCAAAGACCTGCTGGACGCTGCGTACATGGATTTCAAGGACTACGAAGATGCGCTCCAGAGCTGCTGCGCCGCTCGTATCAAGGCGGAGTACATCATCATGCGAAACACCGGAGATTTTGCAACCAGCAAGATCCCTGCCATCCCGCCGGAAGAACTGCTGCCTAAGCTGTAGGACAGCGAAGCGAGCGGATACCGATAGCATAATCCGCAGCGGGCGGGCGAGACTAATCGTCGATCTCCCATTTGAGGATGTTGCCGGTGGCGCCGTCCACCTCAAATTCGTATTCATAGCCATTGTAGTAGATAGTCCCTTCATACTCCAATCGGCCGTCGTCATATTCACGCTCCATCTCCACGATGTTGGCTGCCGTAGCTCCCGGCACCTTCGCCAGCACGATGGCCTGGACCTGCGCACTACCTATATCGCCGGAAGAACCGCCTGAGCTTCCCGATCCACCGGAACTGCCTGATCCACCGCCCGTCGGCTCTGCCGCAGGCTCGTTGGCCTCCGTTCCCGACTGATCCGTGGCAACCGTCGCTTCCGTCGTTTCTTTGGTCCGGTCCTGCCCGCCGCCGCATCCTGCCATCATCAGTACCATAGCCAGGGCCAGCATTATCATAAATGTTATTTTGATTTTCCTTTTCATACTATCATCCTCCCGGCCTTCCGCCCGCATTTCATCAATCATCCGCCCGCTTCACGGTTCGCACCGCTACTCCTTATTTCCTTTGGCGAAACTCCGCCGTCAACCGGCGGCTCGCCTATCCTGTCTTTATCCATCAGCCCAACGGTCACCGCTCCAGTCCCGCCGAAGCACATCACGTTCGCTTTTCTTTATCAGTTTTTACCCAAGTCTCGCCGTCCTCCAGAGGAAGGGTCACCGTAAAGCAGCTGCCTTCACCCGGAGCACTTTCCAATTCCACCTTGCCGCCGTGGGCTTTGACAAGGGCTTTCACCATGGAAAGACCAAGGCCTGCCCCTTCGTCGCTCCTGGAATGGTCCGCCCGGTAGAACCGCTCCCAGATCCTTTCCAGATCTTTGACCGCGATCCCCTGGCCCCGGTCTGCCACCGAAAGACGAGCGAAGCGCCCCTGCCTTTCCAAGCGCAGTATCACGGGACTTACGCCGGCGTCTGCCGCCTGCCGCTTGCCGTACTTGAGTGCGTTTTCCATGAGGTTGAGGATCACCCGGATCAGCATGGTCTCGTCGCCCAGCACCTTGACGTCCGGCTGTATCTCCGAAACTACTTCGAAGCCACGCTCTGCTGCCACGGTCGCCTGCTGCTGGATGATGCTTTCGCAAAGGGCACTCAGGTCTACCTGCCCACGTTCCATCTTCAGCCGTCCTGCATCGCTTCGCGCCAGGGTCAGAAGGCGGTTGACCAGTCCCGACATCCTGCGGGCCTCCCGATTTATCACTTCCAGCGCCTGCTGCCTGTAGCTTTCATCTTCCAGTCCGTAGTCGCTCTGGGAGATGATGACCGCCAGCGGCGTCCGCAGCTCGTGGGACACATCGGAAGTGAACTGCTTTTCCTCTTCAAAGGTCCGCTCCAGCTTGTCGAACATATGGTTAAAGGTGTCGCCCAGACGATAGATCTCGTCCTCCGGCGCCTGCTT